>CAZQYL010000001.1:0-17620 GCA_964597425.1 uncultured Ignavibacteriales bacterium
ATTATAATTTATAAAATACCTAAAGGAGGTAAACATGAAAAAAATATTTAAAATACTGGGCATATTGCTCATTATTGTAGTTCTTTTTGCTGCCGGGGGGTTTATTTACCTTCAGACAGCATTCCCAAAGGTGAGTGCGGCACCTGATATCAAGATTGAACCAACCCCGGAAAGGATTGAACGCGGCAAATATCTTGCCAACAGCTTCGCTTTCTGTATTGATTGCCACAGCTCCCGGGATGCATATAAATTCAGTATGCCGATATTGCCCGGAACTGAAGGCAAAGGTGGTGATGACTATGGTGAAGGAGCCGGCTTTGTTCCTGCATCAAACATTACAAGTGATAAGGAAACAGGAATAGGAAGCTGGACCGATGGGGAAATTTTCAGGGCTATTACCAGCGGAGTAAACAAAGATGGTAAATTCCTTGCGCCGATGATGCCATATGCTTTATTCAATAAAATGGATAAGGAAGATCTTTACTCGATAATTGCCTATATAAGAACTCTGCCGGCAATAAAAAACCAAATACCTGAAAAAAATCTGAAATTCCCCGTAAATCTGATTTTCAGAACGATACCCGCTGATGTAACCGAGTACGGCAAACGCCCCGAAGGGCTTGATAAGATCAAACAAGGTGAGTATCTTGGATACGGCTGTAAATTCTGCCACTCACCCAGCGAAAAAGGCGAAATACTTCCCGGAAAAGAATTTGCAGGAGGTGTGGAATTCCCGATGCCTGACGGTTCAATTATCAGGTCATCTAACATTACGCCCGATAAAGAAACCGGGATAGGAACAATGACAAAGGAAGTGTTCATTTCCAAATTCAGGCTCTGTTTGAATGACAATTTTCTTGACCCAAAAGCCCGGGGATACAATACGCCAATGGCATGGAATTTCATAGCAAAAACAGCGACTGAAGATGACCTTAGCGCAATTTACGATTACCTGATGGCTCAGAAGCCTGTAAATAATAAAGTTGAAAAAATTACTTTGCAGGGTCTGAAATGATCTTGTTATTTGTATGATCCGCTTTTCTCAGAACGGGGGTGTTAATGCCCCCTTTTTTTATATGTGGAAATTTCAAAAAAGTCAGACTAAATTACAATATCCAACCAAACAATTAAAGAAATATATGAAATTCTTTCTGATTCTGACAGCATTTGTCCTCTCCTTCTATAACTTAACAGCTTTTTCGCAAGATCTGTTTATTGAAAACAATCCGTACGATAAAGCAGATGATTTCACTAAAACCAAAAAGTCATTTAACCGCGAAAGATGGTTCTATGAACAGAGAATGTTCCCCAACAATTACATTCCTGAAGATGCTTATGGTAAAGCTTTTGAACAAAGAGAACAAATGAGAACCACTAACGGATTCGCATTTGATAATACTGTAACATGGACAAACATAGGACCTACACCGGGATATTACTTTGCTTACTCAAATATCTCAGGAAGGATAACTACAGTAAGATATGACCCGGTAAACCCGAATATTGTATATTTTGGAGCGGCATTTGGCGGAGTGTGGAAATCAACAAACGGGGGAAGCAATTTCACGCCAATGTCAGATAATGAAGTTTCAATGTCTTCAGGTTCAATTTGTATTGATCCGACTAACACAAACATTGTATACTACGGTACCGGTGAAGCAACTTACAGCGCAGCTTCATATTACGGCAGGGGAATCCTGAAATCAACGAACGGCGGCTCCACTTGGACAAACTATACCAGTGGTTTGCCGAGTTTAACTTACTGTTCAAGAATAGTGATCAGGCCTGGTTTTCCAAATCAGTTGTTTGCGGCAATGGGAACATCAGGGCTTTATAAATCTACTGATGCGGGACTTACATGGAACATTTCTGTAAGCGGAAGATGTGACGATGTTATTTTTTCACCAAACGGAACCAATGCTTACGCAGTTGGAAACGGCACCGGTTACAGGATATCCACCGATGGAGGAGAAAACTTTGTTTCAAATTCGTCATTCATTGTCGGGACAAGAAATCACATAGCTATTTGCAGAGATGTACCGTCCGTTCTTTACAGTGCGGTATATTCCGGTACAACAATAAAAACATATAAATCAACTAACAGCGGACTCAACTTCACACAGGTTTCTGTAGGACATGATTTCAGCGGATCACAGGCATGGTATGATTTTTACATGCAGGTAAATCCATTTGACCCTGATTACGCTTATGTCGGTGCAATCGATATCTGGAGAACTACAAATGGCGGAACCAGTTTTGAAAATATTACCAATGGTTATGCAGGAGGTGTTGTTCACGTAGACGAGCACAATATGGATTTTAACCCTGCTAATTCAAATGAACTGATGGCAGTAAATGATGGCGGAATATGGAAATCTACAAACCGCGGCACAAACTGGATCAATCTTAACGAAGGTTTAACGTTAACTCAGTTCTATAGAATAGCAAGTGACCCGAATAATGTTGATCATATCGCAGGGGGAACACAGGATAACGGCACACAAAGAACACTTGGCACTTCAAACTGGGCTGCGGCATTTGGCGGTGATGGAGGTGAAGTGTGCTTTAATACTCCAAGTCCTCAATTCATACTTGGCGAGACACAGAATAATGGTGTGCAGCGCTCACAAAACGGCGGTGCAAGCTGGCAGGGTGCTACAAACGGATTAAGCGGTTCAGGTGCATGGGTCGGACCCATAATTTCACATCCCACCGAAACCGGAACATTCTATACGGCCAGATCTCAGGTATTTGTAACTTCAAATGCGGGAGCACAATGGACACCGATTTCTTCCGGTACCGGCGGCACTATCAGAGAACTTGCGATAAGCAGAAGTAATCCTCAGATCATGTTAGCAAGCTCAGGCCCAACAATATACCGCTCCACCAATGGCGGAGTTAATTTTGCAAGCGTTCAAAACGGGCTGCCAAACAGAATAATCAGCAGCATGTATTTCCACCCTGACTCATCTGAAGTATCAATTATTTCATATTCAGGATTCGGTACAGGGAAAGTATATAAGACAACTAACGGCGGATTGAACTGGTTCAGCATCAGCGGAAACCTTCCGGATTCACCGGTAAATGACGCGCTTATCTATTACCCGGGAACATCTACAAGCATTTATTATGCCGCAATGGATATAGGTGTATTTTTCACTAATGATTACGGCGCTACCTGGGTTGAGCTTGCCGACGGCTTGCCGAACACAGTTGCAATGCATCTCGATTATCATCAGGCAACGAACAGGCTTAGAATTGGTACCCACGGAAGAGGTGTATGGGAAACTGCCAACCCGATAGGGCTGATAAATTACAGCAACCAGGTTCCTTCTTCATTTTCACTTCAGCAGAATTTTCCAAACCCGTTTAACCCGGTTACCACAATCAAGTATGATATATTAACCGAAGGATTTGTAAAACTTGCTGTATACGATATATTGGGTAGAGAACTGAAATCAATTATCAGCCAGAACCAGAAACCGGGCACATATACAGTTCAGTATGATGGGTCTAATCTTTCCAGCGGAGTTTATTTCTACAAGCTGACAGCAAACGGATTCACAGCAACTAAAAAGATGATGATTACCAAATAATTGAACCAATTTCACATAAAAACAAAAAGGGGGCTTGCCCCCTTTTTTGTTTTTATGTAGTACTCTTCGCAGACTACAAACAAATTCAAAATTAATAATTTCTAATTCTTCAGTTTAATTATTGGTATTTTGTCATTATATTATCAATAAGTAAACGATATCTATTAAAATTATTATGAAGAATATAATTTTTCTGTTCCTTAATGCCCTTCTTTACTTAACTGTTTCAGTTTGTTCGCAGGATCTGCAGATCAAAAATAATCCATACGATAAAGCAGATGAACATACTAAATCCAAAAAATCGTTTAATCGCGAACGCTGGTTTTACGAACAAAGAATGTACCCGAACAACTATATTCCTGCTGATGCATACGCTAAGTCAATTGAACAGAAAAACGCTCTGAGAGACAGCAAGGGTTTTAAGTTTGATCCCGAAACCACATGGAGGAATATAGGTCCAACCCCGGGAACATATTTTTCGTACTCAAATGTTTCCGGAAGAATAATTTCTGTCAGGTATGATCCGGTTAATCCGAACATAATTTACATTGGAGCAGCCACCGGAGGTGTATGGAAATCTACAGATGGCGGGAATAATTTTGTGCCTATTTCAGATAGAGAGGTCTCTTTGGCGTCAGGGTCAATTTATGTTGACCCCTCAAATACAAATATAGTTTATTACGGAACAGGTGAAGCCACTTACAGCGGACTTGGATATTATGGCAGGGGAATCCTCAGGTCAACAAATGGCGGTAACTCCTGGCAGCACTATGCTGAAGGATTACCCTCATTGACTTATTGCTCCAGGTTTGTTGTCCGCCCTGGATTCCCGAACATGCTGTATGCAGCAATGGGTACTGCGGGCCTGTATTGGTCAACAAACACCGGTGAGTCATGGTCACTGCTTGTAATAGGCAGGTGCGATGATATTGTGTTTGCTCCAAACGGCACTACTGCCTATATGGTTGGCAGCGGTTCAGGATACAGGAAATCTACTGATGGCGGGGTCACTTTTCTTCCGGTTGGCGGTTTAACCATGGGTATCAGGAATCATATTGCCATTTGCAGGGATAATCCCTCTGTACTTTACTGTGCTGTTTATACCGGAGCACAGATAAAAGTATACAAATCAACAAATGCTGGTAATAATTTCTCCCAGGTTTCATCCGGTCACGATTTTAATCCGGAACAGGCATGGTACAATTTTTACATGCATGTCAATCCTTTTGATCCCAACTGTGCCTATGTGGGTGTAATTGATGTATGGCGAACAACCAACGGCGGCTCAAGTTTTCAGAATATCACTAACAGCTACTTTGGAGGAACTGTGCACCCTGACCAGCATAATATGGATTTTAATCCTCAGAACCCCAACGAGTTATTTGCTGCAAACGACGGAGGTTTGTGGAAATCCACCAACAGGGGAACTAACTGGATAAATATGAACGCCGGTTTATCGCTTACGCAGTTTTACCGTATCGCCACTGATCCTACAAACCTTGGTCATTTATTAGGCGGTACGCAGGATAATGGAACGCAGCGTACGATGGGTTCACAAATATGGTCATGTGTTTTTGGGGGAGATGGCGGAGAGGTATGTTTCCAAAGCCAGAACACGAATTATATTCTTGCAGAACGTCAGTACAACGGACTAATGCTTTCTACAAATGGGGGCACCTCATGGAATGTTTCATCTGAAGGCATGAGTGGTTCCGCAGCATGGATAGGTCCGATTATCTCCCACCCTACTTCTCCCGGAGTTTTTTATACGGCAAGAGAAAAGGTGTTTAAATCAACCGATTGGGGGGTTAACTGGACTCCAATTTCTTCCGGCACCAGCGGGGTGATACGTGAAATGGCAATATGCCGAAGTAACCCTTCGGTAATGTATGTTTCTTCGGGTCAGCTTATATTCAAATCTGTTGATGGAGGCAGCACTTTTTTAAGCACAACTACCGGGCTGCAGAACAGAACTATCTCAAGTGTCCATATTCACCCTGATTCTTCAAATGTAGTATTGCTAACTTACTCGGGGTTTGGTACAGGCAAAGTATACAAAACCACAAACGGTGGTTCCGTGTGGAATAACATAAGCGGCGTATTGCCTGATTCACCTGTAAATGATCTTCTTATATATTACCCGGGGATTTCTTCGAGCATTTACTATTGTGCCATGGATGCAGGAGTTTATTATACTGATAATTATGGTTCAGACTGGATCGAACTGGCTGACAGCCTGCCCAACACGGTTGCTATGCATCTTGATTATCATCAATCTACCAATATAGTCAGGGTTGCTACCCATGGACGCGGTGTGTGGGAAATTGGCATACCGATTGGCATCATTAACTATAATAACGAAGTTCCAAAAGAGTATTCATTAAAACAAAATTTTCCGAATCCGTTTAACCCGGTCACATTCATAGAATATTCAATTGTTAAAGGTGGTTTTGTTAATTTAACGGTCTACGATATTCTTGGAAGAGAGGTTGAAACAATAATTGATCTTGACCAGAAACCCGGAACTTACAAAGTTCAATTTGATGCCGCCAAACTTTCAAGCGGAATTTACTTCTACACTCTAAAGGCAGATGGATTTGCGGAAACCAAAAAAATGGTGATAACAAAGTAGAAAATAACATGTAATATCAAAAAGGGAGCCTATGGCTCCCTTTTTTTATGTAAAAATATACAACCTGGTGAGAATTTATTCTCCTGAAACTTCCACGGCGTGAAAATAGTCACCGTGTGAGTGTCCCGAGAGAGTTATAGTGCCTGCCTTCTTCAGTTCTTCGGGGAATTCCTTTCCCAGATTCACTTTCTTGATGATACCGCTTCTATCTTTTACAAAAAAGGATACTCCCCCATCCGGTGATGAAGTAAATCCTTTATCGGTCAGAAGTTCAACTTTTATATTCTTATTCGCCGTGCTGTTTGGGTCAAAATTACCGAATGTTTCTGTTCCTTCTTTAGAAGTAAAATAAACACTGTAACCCAGGTAAATAAGAAACAATACAACGATACTCATAATAATAATTTTTACTCGTTTAGTCATATTTCAATACCTTTCATGATTAATATTTGCAGTTATTTTAGTTATTAACTTGATTACTCATTTATTCTTTACATTCTTATCAAGAAATTTCACGATCTTCGGGTAAAGATCAAACCTGTTTTTCTGCTTCGCTATGCCATGTCCTTCATCTTCATAAATATGAAGTTCAGAAATTCCGCCGTTATCAATTATCGCTTTATACATCTGCTCAGCTTCACCCACGGGAACCCTAGGGTCATTGCGCCCGTGAATTATCATTAGCGGAGCTTTAATATTTTTGACTTTGCCAAGCGGTGAAATGCTCTCAAGAAAATCCCGGTCCTTTTCCAGGCTGCCGTATTCACTTTCCCTGTTATTCCTTCGGTAATCAGAAGTATTTTCAAGGAACGTAACAAAGTTTGAAAAACCGACAACATCAATTCCCGCTGAGAATATATTGGGATACATGGTCAGGCATGCAAGAACCATATAGCCTCCATAACTGCCCCCATAAACTGCGATCTTTCCCGCATCAACATCATCCCGGCTTCTAAGAAAATCTGTAAGAGCTCCGATATCCTTTACAGAGTTTTCCCTGTTCCTTACATTATCCAAAGATGAATACTTTTTCCCGTATCCGGAGCTGCCCCTGACATTTGGTTCAATAATCATATATCCGGCATTCAAAAAGTACTGGTAGACCGGTTCAAAACCATATGTTGACTGGCTCTCGGGTCCACCGTGAATAGAAATAATGCATGGCAATTTTTTGCCTTCGCTGCCGGCGGGTTTGTATATAAACGCAGGTATTTCCAAAGCGTCAAACGATCTGTAGGATAGCAGTTCAGGTTCAACAAATGTTACCGGATCTATACCCGCAAGCGAAGGATAAGTAACCTGTTCAACTTCACCGCCTGAGATATTCCATTCATACAAAACAGAAGGGTTCGATGAAGAATTTATACCTATTATCACTTTTTCGCTATTGTTAGAAAATCTTACCGCAGTTACACTAGAGCTGTTTAGCTTGTCCGGTATTTTAACTTCTGCATCTTTGCCCAGATCATACATAAACAGCCTGTCATACCCCCTGTCATTCACCAAAATAAGCATTTTACTTTTCTTCCGTGAAAAATAAAGCCTTGATACATCGCTGTTTCTGTATCTTTCAAGGAATTGATATTCGGGATACGTTACCTTCTCTGTTTTGAAATTGTAAATGCCAATCCTGAAATATTCACTTTTGTAATTGGACGTAAAATACAGATTTTCACCTGCGGCGTCAAACGATGCAGCATAAAACTCGGCCGGTTCATTAAAATTATCATGAACTGATATCAGCTTTTCTTTTTTTGTCTGCATATCAAGCATGTAAAGGTCATTATCATAAGTTGAATATGACCTCGTAATGACCATCTTTTTGCTATCTGATGACAACACAGATGGATAATTTGAATGATCGCTTGAAAAGATCATTTCGCTGGTGCTGCTTTCAATATTATATGTATAGATATCATAATAGTAAGGGCTGCGTTTGTTTGAGAAATATGTGAAGAAAGTACCGTCATCAGACCACCTGCCGAATCCATTCAAAACCTTGGGAGAGCCATCAGTTATCATTTTGATGCCGGTTCCGTCACCATTCATCAAAAAGAACTGGTCGTATTCAGACCCGCCTTCATCTTTTTCGACCAGTACAACATCTTTCGAAGGGTTGGGCGAATAACCGGTTATCCGGTCCTTAAAAAAAGTGACCTGCTGCGGCCATGCCCCTGGTTTGTTAACACTCCATAGCTGGCTTGTCCCTGTTATGCTCATTGTGAAATACATCCGGCTGTCATCATATGAAAAGCCTGGTGAAACAGCTCCGCGTATGCTGAGATATTGTTCAATGCTGTATTGCTGTGAATGCAGAGTAAGGATTGCTGAAAACAAAAGCAGAAAAAAAAGTATCGTATTCTTGATCACTTTAAAATTTTAAATTATTTTGAATAACTCTTTCCTGAATAATGACAACTCATCCGGGAGGCCAGTTCATCGATCTGCCGCCAAGCAGGTGCGCATGCAGGTGAAAGACACTCTGCCCCGCTGATTCATTGCAATTGAAAACCAGCCTGTATCCATCAAGTTTATTTTCTCCGGCAATTTCGGCTGCGGCTGCAAGTATTTTCCCGGCTACTATGCTGTTTTCAGAATTTATATCTGCAGGGGTACTTATGTGTACTCTGGGAATTATCAGTATATGAACCGGTGCCTGTGGGCTTATATCTTTAAAAGCCACAAGTTCTTCATTTTCAAAAACTATCTCAGAAGGGATCTTTTTTTCTGCAATTTTACAGAATAAACAATTATCCATTACAATTACAATTTAGTTCTCAGGCGGCTTTTCCGTTGGAGCAACTTCCTGATTTGAGTTCTCATCTGTTTTTTTGATCTCTTCTATCCCCTTTTCATCCGTATTGATAGTATTTTCAGGATTGCTCTTCTCTGACTCTTTTTGAAGGAGCAAGGGGTCAATATTGCCTTCCACATTCTCACTTTCTGTCTTCTTCTCAGGTTCGGTCTCTTTCTTTATCTCATTATTTTCCTGATTACTCGGCTGCAGATTTGTACCGGTTGTATCGATTACATTTGATTTATTGAATGTTTCGTACTCTTCTACTTTTTGCATCACTATAGCGGCAGCCTCTGAATTGGGGGCATCTTTTACAAGAGAAGAATAAAAGAAATAGGCGCTATCATTATTATATATAATATTTTCATATATCCAGCCAGCACCAAAATAAGCCTTTTCAAGGTGAACCGATGACGGGTAGGAACTTATCAGCACTCGGAAATCATCGAGTGCGCCTTTGTAATCTTTGTTTACGAATTTATTTTCTGCTGAGCTGTACAACGAATCGCTTGAGTCACCCCGGAATTCATCTACCATCGACATATTCAGAAGTTTGCGGCTTGAATTTGCAACTGCGGAAAGCGGGTAGTCTCTAACAATTGTATTCAATACTTCTTCACTTTTCGCATTCATTTCAAGCTTCCTGTATAATGCAGATAAAGCAAAGAGAACTTTCGCGCTGAAATCATAATCATAGGATTCATTCAATGCTTCTTTCAGATATATCTCACTTGAATCAGCCCTGTTCAGGTCATATAAAAAAAGTTCAGCAAGCTCAAATTTAGCCGCAGAAACCTGCTTTTCTTTTGTATGGGAGGTATCCACAATTGTGAAAGTGGAGTCTTCGCCGCTTATCACACTATCTGTAACTCCATCGCCAAAAAAACCACCTGATTTACCGTTATCCAATCCTTTCACCGGATTCTTATTGGGGTCACCAAGTTTATCATAATCCTTAGTTGTTTTCTTCTTGAATTCCTCGTTATACTCTGTATTAATGGTTTCACCGGTTATTATTCCGCGCAGTTCAAAGTACCTTTTAAATGTATTGGCTTTGTTCATTGCTTCTCTGTAATAAGTGCCTGTATTGCTCTGCTCGGTCGAGAAGCGGTAATAAAGATAACAGTTAAGGTAATTGTTTTTTGCTTCGTAATACTGCGCAAGTTTAAAACTAGCATCTGCTGATGGAATTGTCGCAGGAAAATTCTTTATGACTTCATAATACTGGCTCACAGAAAGTTTATTATCCTTCTTCTCGTCAAAATAAACACCTCTCAGGTAGTTTACCTGTCCAAGGTTTGCAGGCACATCTTTATATTTTACACTAAGGTCTTCAATCAGGTCATCAGCATTTTTGAAATCACCGCTGGCAACCAGGCTTTTTGCCATGTTATAACGTGCCAGGTACTCAAGGTCATATGAAGCGTCATAATCGAGTACTTTATCATATTCTTTTGCTGCAAGTTTATGGTTTGAACGTGCCGTCACGGAAGCAACAAGGAACTGCATCTGCGCCTTGAACTCACTATCTCCCGAAAACTCAATTGCGCTTTTAAAATTCTTTATGGCATTATCATAATCTCTTTTATTCAGGTAATACTCGGCAAGTGACTGGTAACTTTCAGATACAACGTTCTTTTCTTTGGAATTCTTTATCAGGTCATTGAATCTTTCAAGAGCGGGCTTTTCATTATCAAGCCTTAACTGGGTCCTTGCCAGGTATAATAGCGCTTCATCAAGGTAGCGGCTTGCCTTCAGTTTGGAAATGAACTCACTGAATTTTCTTTCGGCCTTAAGGTAATCACCAAGGTAAAAATATGATTTACCGATCAGCAGTACTGAGCGATCCATATACTGGCTGCTCTTATGATACTGGATAACTTTTGAAGCTTTTTCAATTGCAATATTGAACTTATCTATTGATTCCTGTGATAACTGCGGTCTTGCAAAAATAGAATCCTGGTTAACATTGTAGTTTGCGAGAACCCTTGTAGCATAATCATCATATGCAGCATCAAAGCTCTCGCTGGCGTTAAAATATGTGTTAAAGTATGTGCTGAAATTTTCGATCCTGTTCCCGATAAACATAAAGCCTGTAAAATCCTGGAAATTCCCGTCAAGAGTAACCTCATAGTTTGGGTCAGGATCTTCCACACCTTTGTTCTGATTTTCATCATAGGTTTTATAATTGAAACTGGAGCAGGCAGAAAACGCCAAAAGCAGTAAAAAAACGAATATTTTAGGAATTATGGGGTTTTTCATCAGCTAAAATTAAGCTTTTATAATAGAAATTACAATGGATTATCTGGATTTTTAAACGAAATTTTGAGGTTAAAAATTTCATGTCAAAAAGAATTTTCCCGAAATTACGCGCTGAATTGACTTAACCATTTAAGCTAGTTGATATATATATTTAATGATTGTTTTTGGCATCAAAATGTAATATTATTCGGGATTAATTCGCAAATTAACAAAAAAATCACAAATGAAAAGTAAATTTATTTTATTGTTTTTACTGGCTTTTTCCATTTGTGTCAATGCTTACTCACAGATTGACCCGAATGAACAGGTTTCAGGAAATGTATTTCCCCTGAGGCTTGAGCTTCCCAGAGTTTTTGCGCCCGAGCCTTATGGAATTGATGCAGTTATTTCAGTAGGAGCATTTGATAATTACCAGGTTTCAACAAACAACGGTTTTGCTGAAACTGATATAGCTGTAAACCCAAGAGATGTGAATAACTTTGTAGCAAGTGATAACAGGGTTACAGGATTTTCAGGAACCCCGTGGGTATATTACACAACAAATGGCGGTGTTACCTGGGGCAACACTGCAATTGCAAGCAACCAGGGTGACCCGGTTTTCTGCGCAGATAGTTTAGGAAATTTTTACTGTGCAGTACTCTCAAGCGGAATCAGGCTTCTTAAATCAACTGATAAAGGTGTTACCTGGACAAACTTAGGTAATATAGTAAGCAATTCAAATGCCGATAAAGAATGGATTGCAGCTGACCAGACAAACGGACCCTACCAGAACCATGTTTACATGGCTTATGTTAACTTCGCAACCGGTGCAAGTGTTGATTTCCACAGATCAACAAATAACGGCGCTTCATGGAGCTTTGTTGGAAATATGGGCACAGGCACGCCTAACCCGGGACCGGATGTTGCAGTTGGACCCGGCGGCAGAGTTTACCTTGCCTGGTATAACGGCGGCACAGTGGTTAGAGTATCAACAGATGGCGGTGCATCATTCAATTCTTCTGTTCAGGCTTCTTTCCACTCAACTCCCGGAACAGTTAACGGTTCAGGCAGATATGTTTTAAAAACAGATATCCGTGTAAACGGAATGCCGCACATTGCAGTTGATATGTCTTCTACATCAAGAAGAGGTTATATATATAATGTTTATGCAAGTAACCCTCCGGGACCGGATGCAGCGGATGTATTCTGCACAAGGTCTACAGATGGCGGCGTTACATGGAGCTCAGGTGACCCCGTTAGAGTTAATAATGACGCTACATTTACTGATCAGTGGATGTGCGATGTTTCTGTTGACCTGCAGGGCAGAGTTTGGGCAATGTGGTGGGATTCAAGAAACGACGATCCGGGTAATATGATGACTGAAACTTATGGTGCAGTATCAACAGATGGCGGTTTAACTTTTACAAACTTTAAGATCTCAAATCAGAATTTCAATCCTGCTGCTGTTAAAATATTCCAGGCAGCAAATCACTATTATTTAGGTGATTACCAGGGTATAGCCGGCAGAAATATTACATTCCCCTTCTATACAGGACAGAACAATACATTGCAGGATTTTACTGCTTATTTGCCTGATTACGGTATTTCTTTCAATAAAACAATTGATAGCATTAACCCGACATCAACATCTGTTGTAAGAATGAGAAACCCTGTTATGGGACCATATTCAGGACAGGTAACATATACAACAAACATTTCACCATCACCTGCACCGGGTACATTGACACCTACATTTTCACCAGGCAACGTAAGGACATTTACAGGTGTATCTGATTCAGTTTTAATTAATACTACTTCAACAGCTAATGTACCGCAGGGTCTTTATACAGTTACAGTTACAGGTACTGAAACAGGCGGACCAAGAGTACACACAAGATCATACCAGATAAGGATCGGTAATTTTGTGGGTATCCAGCAGACAAACACGGAAGTTCCGCAGGTTTATTCATTGCAGCAGAACTACCCGAATCCGTTTAACCCGGTTACTAACATTAAATTCGGGTTACCAAAAGGTTCTTTTGTTACGTTAAAAATTTATGATATGCTTGGCAAAGAAGTTGCTTCGCTTATCAATAATACTAATCTCGCAGCGGGAAATTATACATATGATTTCAACGCTGTAAATGTACCAAGCGGAATTTATTTCTATAAACTCTCCGCAGGTGAATTTTCAGATGTTAAGAAAATGACATTGATAAAATAGCGCAGCTATTTTAGAACCCCTTTTGGGGTGATAAAATTATTCAGTTTTAAAATGATTTAGAATTTAAAAGAGCGTCCAATGTGACGCTCTTTTTTTATGAAACAGTCTGCTAACATCACTTTTCAAATCATAATTTATAGTTATATTTGAATACACAATTCCTAAAATATATTATTATGAAAAAAATTCCTGCTTACCCGGTATTATTTTTAGCGGTTTTGTTCTTAATTCTTTCTCCATATAAAACATATACCCAGGATTTCAATCTCTTCAACCCTTCTAATGAAATGTACTTGTTTTCTGCATATGATGAAGGCTCTAATGCATTTCGTTACAATCCCGCTGTACTCGGACTCGGTCACCGGCTGAATTTTTCACTGAATGCGCTGTTACATGCGGCAAGTTTCCAGGGATTGAATGAACTGGATGTATCTATCAACGCAGGGTTCCTTGGGCTTGGTTACCGCAGGTACGCAGATAATACAGATTATACTATAAACTATGACAGGACTCCCCTTGGCGAGCAAATAATATACACAGGGTTCAGAAAACATTATGATTACAGTATTAATACTTATTCTCTGGGTTTTGGAGCAGGTTCAAAATCGGTTTCTGCCGGTTTGCTCTTAGAACTTCTGCAAAGAGATAACTCACACACTCCGCAGGATATATACCAGTCATTTCCTTCTTTCAGGATGGGGCTTGGATTACTCTTCAGGCCGTCAGAATATTTATCTTTTGCATTTGTCTATAAAAGTGACCAGTCAATGTCTGTTATGAATTCTGTAACAGATAAGTTCACTTTTGGGACAGCAATCAGACCTTTAAAGAATGACAGGCTTAGTGTGATGGCAGATTTTTCTTCCTTCAGGTACGGGAGCAGGTTTTTTGATCATACATCAATTAAGGCAGGACTTGACCTGAAACTTATGAACGGCCTGTATTTTAATGTTAACTACACAAGAAATAACGAAGAAATAAAGAATGAATACCTGGGTGCCGGATTAAGATTTGACCTGCCTAACGGAAGCATTAGATACAACCATTTCTTCAACAATTCGAGAACCGAATTGTATTACAATGACCCATATAATCCGGAATACAGTGTATACAGAAATACTGCCGGGCAGAAATATGGATTTATAGGTTCTCAGCTTTCGCTTTCGTACAATCTTGAGCGCAGGAAAAGCATCATACCGGAAAGAAAAAAAGTAGTTGAAATAACTTTATCTGGATCATTGCAGGACTACAACACTGAAGATGTTTTCTTCGGTTTGCTTGGTAACGGCAAACGCAGCATTCACGAGGTAATTGCCGATATTGACTACGCTTCCACTGACCCATCAGTTAAGGGAATGCTGCTGAAGATCTACCCGATAGCTTCAGGGAGGTTTGAGGTCAATGCAGCTATGGAAGAGCTTACAGCTTCAATGACCCGCTTCCGCGATAAAAATAAAACGATCACAGTATACTTTCCGCAGGATGTTGGTCCGGGAGGGTACTATATTTCCACTTTTGCAGATGATATCATAATGCCTCCTGAAGCAATTTTCTTTTATGGATTGAGCATAAATGTATTCAATTACAATTCGCTCCTCGAAAAATATGGCGTCGACCTTCAGACTTTCTACGCCGGCAAGTATAAGCTGACTTTCCAGGGGCTGCTTGATTCCACTACCGAAGAAGGCAAAGAAGTAATTAACCGTGTTCTGGATATTGTGTATGAAAAAATGCTTTCACGAATTGTCACCGGCAGAAATCTTACGCTGGATGATTATCTGAAGACGAAGTTATCACAGCCTCTCACGGGAACAGAAGCTTTAAGACTTGGGCTGGTTGATAAACTCGGCTGGTATGAAGATGCCAAAGAAGTATCTTCAAATAGCTCAAAGACATCAAACATTGTCAGGAATTTTAACCGAAGCCAGTGGGATAACGATTGGGGCGAGCCTTCGCAAATTGCCATAATTGGAGTATATGCAAGCATTACAACCGGCGAGAGCGAAGCTCCGCCTCCGGTATCACTGCCTATTCCTTTCTTAGGCGGCAGCCGTTCAACGGGCAGTGAAACTGTTGTCAGGCAGCTAGAAGAAGCATTTGCCAACCCGAAAGTAAAAGCAATTGTATTGAGGGTTGATTCAGGCGGCGGTTCTGCTTTAGGTTCAGCTGAAATTAACTCAGCAATCATCAGGCTAAAGAAAAAATACAAAAAACCGTTTATCGTTTCAATGGGAGGCGCTGCGGCATCAGGGGGATATTACGTTTCAATAAATGCTGATAAAATATTTTCCGATGAGCTTACTATAACCGGCAGCATTGGTGTATTTACAGCAAGACCCAATCTGGATAGCCTGCTTAAGGGGCAGAAGATCAAAGTGGAAAATTTCAAGCGCGGCGATAATTCCGATATCGGTTCATTTTATAAAGAGCTTGATGCTGCAGAAATAGAGATCATACAGGGTATAATAGATTTTTATTATGACCGGTTCACTTCGGCGGTATCAGAGGGCAGAAACATGACTCGTGATGAAGTTGAGCAGATTGCGCAGGGCAGAGTTTGGATGGGCAGCGATGCCTATAATAAAAAACTGGTTGATGAAATTGGCGGACTTTATGAAGCATTAAAATATGCAAAGAAGAAATCCGGCTTAAGCGGCAGATATAAAATAGTATATTATGCCGTTCCCGGGGGAAATAAAATAAATGAGATAATGACCTCATCGGTTATTAGTTATTTCCAGTCGCACTTAATTGATATGCTTGGAATAGATGAAACCAACAGCGATGGTATTGATATAAAATATTGATCATCATTTTTTTATTTACGCAAAGTCTCCCTGGCAAATGCCCTCCTTCGGAGCGGGAGACTTTGCGTAAACGGGAACACTTTTGCGGGGAGAATTTGCGGAGCGAATTCGACGCGGCAATCTTTCTAAACCGGCATAAGTTCTTCACCGGAACTTTCCTTTATGAAAAGCTGTATAAACCAATAATACATAAATCATTGCCGCAAACATGAAAAACCTGGTCATTTTAACAGCATTTATACTATGTTCAACTGCCTTTTCACAGTCATTATATAAGAATATTAAAATTACGGATGAAAATACTCCAAGCGAAGTAACAATCTCTTTCAACCCTATTAATCCGCTTAACCTGGTTGCTGCCGCAAATATTGAAACATACTTCTACAGCTTCGATGGCGGCTATACGTGGTCAGCCAGAAAGCTTACATCAACATTCGGTGTTTATGGCGACCCATGCATAGTTGCTGATCTTCGCGGGAATTTTTATTATTTCCATCTTTCAAATTCATACGAAGAAGGCGCAAGATGGCTGGACAGAATAGTATGTCAGAAATCGGAAGATGGCGGAATTTCATGGAGTAATGGTACATACATGGGTGCAAATCCGCCGCACCTGCAGGATAAGGAATGGGCAGCAGTTGATCACTCATTTTCGCCCTACCGCAATAATATTTATACTGCATGGACACAATGCGGACAAAACAAGTATTCAGAAGAAGGCACAGCATTAAATCCGATGGACAGCGCATCAAATATCATATTCAGTTTTTCAAGTGATGGCGGCGAAACCTGGGCTGAGAGAAAACGCATTAATGAACAATCAGGCAATGAATGTTCTGATGCCGGAGCCACAGTACTGGGTGTAGTTCCATGCGTTGGACTAAACGGTGAAGTATACTTAACATGGTGCTCGCCATATGGGATAATTCTTGACCGCTCGACAGATGGCGGATTGACTTTTTTTGACAAAGATATAAAAGTAGCTGACCTGCCGGGAACATTTAAGATGACAGTACCCGGTGTTTACAGGACATTTGGGTTTCCATCAATGGCCTGTGATATGAGCAGCGGCAAATACAGAGGCACGCTGTATATAAGCTGGGCTGACCAGAAGAACGGATATGACAATACCGATGTATGGATAAGCAGTTCAATAAATGAAGGGCTTACATGGAGTACACCTGCCCGTGTTAACGATGACAACGGAAGTAAACATCAATTCTACAACTGGCTCACCGTTGACCAGGAAACCGGAGTAATATATGTTTTGTTTTATGACAGAAGAAATTATGATGATGAACAGACCGATGTTTATCTTGCTTC
>CAZQYL010000001.1:17720-49408 GCA_964597425.1 uncultured Ignavibacteriales bacterium
TGTTTTATGACAGAAGAAATTATGATGATGAACAGACCGATGTTTATCTTGCTTCATCAACAGATGGCGGAAGAACATTCTTTAATGAGCGCATAAGTGAAAAGCCTTTCTTCCCTCTTTCAGAAACATTTATGGGAGATTATACAAATATAGTTGCTGTTAACGGAATGATAAGACCCATCTGGACAAGGCTTGACAGCAATTCACTGAGCATATGGAGCGCAATAATAGATAAGTAGCCCGAAATTCCGGAGTTTAATATTTACCGTCATGCAGGAAACTATTGATTTATATATCATTGATGTATTCATATATATTATGAATATTGCTATCAAACCTCAGAAATTCTCCCTTTAAAATAACAACAAAATTAGGTATTTTACAGCCTAATCATAAAAAACACAAATGAAAACTACAGTATTTACACTATTGTTAATCCTCACTTCATCCATATATTCACAATCATCTTATACCAATATTACCATAAGCGCAACAGGAGGCCCGAATGAACCTTCAATTTGCGTTAATCCAAAAAATACAAACCAGGTTGTTGCCGGTGCCAACACAGATAAAGTTTACCGCTCTTCAGATGGCGGACAGACATGGATAAGCAGCACGCTTACCGGTACGTATACAGTATGGGGTGACCCATGTATTATTACCGATACAGTTGGTAATTTCTATTATTTCCATCTTGTAAACGGCGCCAGCTTTATTGACAGGATGGGCGTTAATAAATCTACTAATGCCGGTGCAACATGGAATGCAGGAACATACTGGCAGTTCAATACGCCTAAACAGCAGGATAAAGAATGGGCGATCACAGATTTTACCCACGGTCCCCGCGGCAACTGGATCTATGTAGCCTGGACAGAATTTGACAATTATGGTTCAAGCAATCCAAATGACAGTTCAAGGATATTGTTTGCACGCTCAACCGATATGGGAGCTACATTTACCGGAATAAAAAGACTCAGCAGATTTGGCGGAAATTGTATCGATGAAGATTACACCACTGAAGGCTCAGTACCTGCAGTTGGACCCAATGGAGAAGTTTATGTTGCATGGTCGGGTCCGCAGGGTTTAAACAATTTTAAACTGTTCTTTGATAAATCTACTGATGGCGGCACAACATGGCTTGAAAATGATGTAGTTGCAGGCACCCAGCGTGGCGGCTGGGATTATGTTGTTGCAGGTATTTACAGATCAAACGGTCTGCCAATCACACTTTGTGATATCAGCAATTCGCCATACCGCGGTACTATATACATTAATTATACTGATAGCGCAGGTCCGGCAGATCATGATGTAATGGTAGTAAAGTCAACCGATGGCGGAAATACATGGAGTGCGCCGATAAGGATCAACGACGACCCCGCAGGAAAAGAACAGTTCTTCACATGGATGTCAATTGACCAGGTTACAGGTTACCTGTACTGTGTATTTTATGACAGAAGAAATTACACAAATACACAAACAGATGTTTACATAGCACGCTCAACCAACGGCGGAACCACATGGACCAACGAAAGGATCAGCGCTGCGCCGTTTACACCCGCATCAAATATATTCTTTGGTGATTATACCAATATTTCATCACATAACGGTGTTGTAAGACCAATATGGATAAGGCTTGTTTCCGGTACCTTAAGTGTTTTGACCGCTATTATGAATTTCCCGGTAGGCGTTGAACCTGTTTCAACAGAAATTCCTGCTTCATTTAATTTAAGGCAGAACTATCCGAATCCGTTCAATCCGAATACAACATTTGAATTTGATATTCCGGCATTTACCGGAAGCGGTACACAGGATGTATCAATCAAGGTTTATGATATACTTGGTAACGAAACAGCAGTCATTGTAAACGGGAAACTCGCTCCGGGTTCCTATAAATACGAATGGGATGCATCAATGCAGCCAAGTGGCGTGTATTTTTACAAAATGTTATCAGGCAGTTATTCAGAAACCAAAAAAATGATTTTAACAAAGTAACCGGTTTACTTTGAAAGTTAAATAACAACACACAGGAAAAATAGATGATAAAAAACTTAATTTTAGTATTACTAATATTGCCCTCTATAATTCTATCGCAGTATAAAAATATTAAAGTTAACTCTATCAATAACAGTCCTGAAGAAGTCTCAATCGCTATTAATCCCCGGCATCCCAATAACCTGGTTGCCGGGGCTAATATTAATAATTACTACTATTCTTTTGATGGCGGCAACACCTGGACAAACAAGGAAATTGATGACAGTAAAAATGGTGTCTGGGGCGACCCGGTATTGATATTTGATAACAACGGTGCAGCTTATTTCTTTCACCTTTCCAGACCCTCAAACAGCCAATGGATTGACAGAATTGTTTGCCAGAAATCTACCGATGGCGGTATGACATATGAAAACCCCGGGACATATATGGGGCTGAATCCGCCGAAAAAGCAGGATAAACCATGGGCCTGCGTTGATAACACCGAAAGCAAATGGCGGAACAATATCTATGTTACATGGACCCAGTTTGATGCTTACGACAGCCACAGACCTGAAGATCTATCAAACATAATGTTCTCTTACAGTTCCGATGCAGGTGTTTCATGGAGCAATGCATTAAGGATCAACGAAATTTCCGGTGATTGTGTTGATTCATCAAATACAACAGAAGGCGCAGTTCCCTGCGTTGGACCTAACGGCGAAATTTATGTAAGCTGGTCTGCTCATGATAAGCTGTATTTCGATAGATCACTTGATGGCGGCGCGACGTGGCTTGATGCGGATATTCAGGCAGGTACTCAATACGGAGGCTGGGTTTATGATATTGAAGGAATTTTCAGATGTAACGGTTTACCAATTACCCAATGTGATATAAGTAATTCTCCCTATAAAGGAACAATATATATCAATTATTCTGATAAAACGAACGGTGAAAAAGATGTGGATGTGTTTTTGGTCAGATCAACTGATGGCGGCAGCACATGGAGCGAAGCAATCCGTGTAAATGATGACCCTGTTGGCAACGGTAAACAGCAGTTTATGAGCTGGATGTCGGTTGACCCTGTAACAGGCTCGGTAAATATAATTTATTACGATAGAAGAAATTACGATGACTTAAGTACAGATGTTTACCTTGCAAGATCGACTGATGGCGGCACAACCTTTGAAAACTTAAAAATTTCGGAGTCACCTTTTACACCTGTGAAGAGTGTTTTCTTTGGTGACTATATCGGCGTTAATTCATACAATGATTTTACTGCCTGTATATGGCAGCGTCTTGATAAAGGCAAACTGAGCGTTATTTACGCCGGCAACAAATATTAACTATTCTTTCACTCAATAAGTACTAAAAATTTACAAATGGCAGAAGAACTTTTTCCTGAACATGATGGCTTCCTTGTAACAGCAAGGAAATGGAGACCCGGGCAGTTTGATGATGTGACTTCACAGGAATTCATTACTAAAACGCTGCGCAATGCGATAAAGAATAACAGGATATCTCATGCGTACCTGTTTTCAGGTCCAAGAGGAGTAGGTAAAACCACCGTTGCCAGGCTTCTTGCTAAATCGCTTAACTGCATCAACAGGCAGCCTAACGGAGAGCCGTGCAATGTGTGCGATAGCTGCCGCGAAATAACCAACGATAACCGCAATCACCCCGATGTATTTGAAATTGACGGCGCATCAAACAGGAATATCGAAGATGTACGGGAACTGAAAGAAAAGGTGAAATACGGTCCGGTTCGCTCCAAATACAAGATTTTTATCATTGATGAAGTTCATATGCTGACCGGGGCATCATTCAACGCCCTGCTTAAGACACTTGAAGAACCGCCGCCTTATGTAGTGTTCATTTTCGCAACTACATCTCCTGAGAAAGTACCTCTTACAATTCTTGGAAGATGTCAGAAATTCGATTTTAAGAGACTCACAATTGATGAAATATCCTCAAGATTGAAATTCATCGCAGGCGAAGAAAAAATTAAAGTTGATAACGAATCACTATTTTTTATTGCGAAAAAAGGTGATGGTTCTATGCGCGACGCGCAGGGATTATTCGATATGTCAGCCGCTTACTGCGATAACGATATATCATTTGAGAAATTGAAATCATTTTTTAATCTCGCACAAAGTGATGTATACTTCACAATCTCTGACCTGGTTAAAAACAAAGACGCTAAAGGATTACTGAATTACTTCGATAGTCTTATGGATAAGGGCTATGATATGCAGATATTTCTTGACGGACTTACCGAGCATTACAGGAATCTGTTAATAGTATGCTCAACCGGTTCAGCAGAGCTTATTATTGAATCAGAATCAGTTAAACAAAAGTATGCCGAAAATATAAGTAAGTTCTCTCAGCTTGAAATAATTAACTCATTAAAGCTGATCTTGCAAACTGAATATACATTCAAATATTCATCCAATCAGCGCACGCTGATAGAAGCATTACTGGTTGAGCTTATTAAATTCACTGATACCCGCGATATATCTCAAATACTTGAAGAACTTAAAGAACTTGGCTCAGGCAGCTATTCCGGTGGCATCAAAAATACAGGCACAGTGCAGTCAGCAAGCCGTGTAAGCGCTCCTCTGAAGAATGAGACCAGGGTGCAGGTAACTTATGAACAATCCGCTACTAAACAGCCTGCCGTTAAAATTGAACAGGAAAGTGTTTCGCAGGCAGTAAACGAAAATCCGGCCCCAACTGTTAACTTTGATAGTGCTGAGGGTGACCTAAACACGCACTGGTTGAGCATTAAGGACCAGATTAAGACCGAACGCAAATGGGTATACAGCATAATTAAAGATACTACTTTTGAGCAGGATGAAAAGCGTAACCTGCTGATAAGAGTTGATGATACATCATTTGAACTGATTGACGGCTACAGGGACTACCTTGCAGGTAAAATATCGAAGTATTTCGGACAATCATTAAGCGTTGGGCTGGTAAAAAGCTCTGAGTTCATTTCCAGCAATTCAGGTATGCATTATGATGAGAGCAATTACACAGAGCCCGGCGATGTAGAGATCAGCGAAACAAGAAAACCAGCACAGCCCGATAATTTTGATAAGATAAGAAGTATTTTGATAAAAGATTTTCACGGAAAAGAAATCAATACAAAAGATATTAACTGATGTCAAAGAATAAATACAGAACATTACCTTTAAAAAAGAACTTTCTAGCAATTGAAAAAGAGTATTCAACTTATGAAAACTCCAAAGTAGTGATACTTTCCGCACCATACGAAAAGACCACATCATACGGCAAGGGTACCGCAAATGGTCCCGGTGCGATACTTGAAGCATCGCATTACGTGGAGTTTTTTGATGAGGAAACCGAAAAGGAAGTTTGTTTTGATATCGGCATTGCCGCAATTGAACCTATGAAATTCGGTAAGCTTAGCGGTAAAAAAGCACTGGAGCTTATATACGGGAATGTGAATGAACATATAAAGAACGGAAAATTTGTAATTACGCTTGGCGGTGAGCATTCCATAAGTACCGCGCCTATACAGGCGCATTTTGATAATTACCCCGAGCTATCTATCCTGCATTTTGACGCACATTCAGACCTGAGGGAGGAATACGAGGGTTCTAAGTACTCACATGCTTCATTTGCAGCAAGAGTCTCGGAATTCACAACAAACATAACACAGGTTGGTATACGTGCGCAATGTAAGGAAGAGTTTGAGTTCATAAAAGAAAAAGGCATAAACACATTCTACGCCTTTCAAATGCGCAATGAAGGTTTCAATCACATCCTTATAGAAAAGATACTTGGCACGCTTAGTAAAAATGTTTATATAACTTTTGATGTGGATTACTTCGATCCATCCATAATGCCCTCAACGGGCACACCCGAGCCTAACGGTTTTTATTGGGATGAGACAATGCGCCTGCTAAAAAGGGTGTGCGCTGAGAAAAATCTTGTGGGATTTGATGTGGTCGAGTTAGCTCCCCAAAAGGATTACACCTTCCCTGACTTCCTGACAGCTAAGCTGATATATAAGATATTGAATTATAAGTTTTGAGCCGGTTTTCTTAGCGAAATTAGGGTAAAAAAACGTTCTTTTATAAGTCTTAGAAAATGATTAATTTTGTCAACTTTGAGCTAAATCATTGACCGGAGAGGTGGGTGAGTGGCTCAAACCAACGGTTTGCTAAACCGTCATAGGGGGTCAACCTCTATCGAGGGTTCGAATCCCTCCCTCTCCGCAAGCATTTTAAAGCAAGTATGCAAATACTTGCTTTTTTATTGGCTCAAACCATTCAGAGACTCCGGTCAAAACTGACATTAGGGTCAACAATTATCGAGGGTTCTCCCAAAGGGACTCATTTATGTCCTTCGGACCTTCGGAGGAATCCCTCCCTCTCCGCAAGCATTTTAAAGCAAGTATGCAAATACTTGCTTTTTTATTGGCTCAAACCATTCAGAGACTCCGGTCAAAACTGACATTAGGGTCAATAACTATCGAGGGTTCTCCCAAAGGGACTCATTTATGTCCTTCGGACTTTCGGAGGAATCCCTCCCTCTCCGCAGAGTAACTTAAACCTGACAGGTTTTTTGTTTATATTAAAAATGTTATCGGGGTCAAAATCTACCACGAGGGTTCTCCCAAAGGGACTCATTTATGTCCTTCGGACCTTCGGAGGAATCCCTTCCTCTAAGCACAAATTAAACAAGGGGCATCAGCCCCTTGTTTTTTATGCCTCAATGGAATGTAGATTTACAAATTGTTTTAATCTTAATAAGGGGCATGATTTTCCAAATGTTGAGAGGACTTGGTTGACAGGTTTAAAAACTGACACCATGTAGTTCCGTTCTACTTTTTAAAATCAACGTACATATCTTCAAAATTGAGTATCATTTCACTGAATTCACCCATGTAATCCTGCCCTAGATTGCCAAAATAGCCCTTATCATGATCTTTGATATTTTCAGAAATCACTCTTACGTCATCAAGCTTAAGCTTTGAATTCCCTATTCTGAAAGCAATATTTTCAAGCCTGAATCCTTTAACCTTAATAGTACCGCCTGCCCCGCCGAACTCGATTTCTTCTATCTCGTATTTACTTTCAATTTTTGCTTTATTGCGCCTGTAATATGATGAATAAAGCATAGTAGCTTTGGCACCGGTATCAAAGGTAAATGCGAGTGAATCATTTCCATCTATAACTTCAATTGAGGGAATGAAACCATCTATCAGCATGTTTGAAAGTGTTCCGGGTGTCTTTTCTTTTGGTATGAATATTTCCTCTTTCCTGATATGAATTTCTTTCATTTCTTTGATGACAGGAAGTCCGATAATCCCGTTTATTACATAAAGCCCACCGGCAAAGCTTAATGATTCATCCGGCAAAACAAGGAAAAGTACATTGTGCAGTTTCATACTTCCTATCTCAAGCAGTTCTGCACAGGCAAGCTTTGATTTGATCTTTTTACCTGTAACTGAGCCTACTTCGATCTTTCCCTCAAGCATTCTGAGCTTCATCTTCTTTGCATATGTTTCATTAACCACGGAAAAATTTGCACCTGTATCAAAAATGAAATCTTCATTTACGCCGCCGCATTTTACAGGGATATTGATCAGTCCGGCCAGATCTTTTTTAAGGGGGATCTTTGAATCCCCGGTAATTTCAATGCTCTGTTTCTGAATATTCTCTGCAGCCTTCCAGATTATCATTGAATTCTTCATATCCTCATCCTCAGCAGAATCAAGCAGAGTAGCATAATTCTGCAAAACATACTCAGTGCAGTACAGAGCATCTTTGTAATCAAACAAATTTACCGAGTTCTTCATTCTCGTTTCATAAAGCTGCATTTTTAGGGAATCGTGAAGCTCATTTCCGTACTTTTCAAGCACTTCTGATATAGTTCTGTTCGATTCAAAGTTCTTATGTCTCAGATTGAGTATCAGCGCATTAATGTATGTTCTTTCCCAGTCATTCAGTCCCGTATTATCATAATTTTCAGAGAACCTGAAAAGATCTTTATTCTCGAGTAGTTCAAGCAACACAATTAAATCATTACTTGCAGATAACTTTTCACGGCATGCTTGTCCTATAGAAATAAATTCTGCCGAAGTGCCGGCTGCCAATATTAACATCAATAAAATAGTCAGTTTCATGGTATTCTTATTTATACACAAAATTAATTTATTATAAGAGAAATCTATTGTAAAAAAGCGACATACGATCAAATTCATTCTGCAACCAGGTACTTATGATCGATCAACTTCTGCCTGCTTTCAAATCCGGATGGCAGCATACCAAGGAACTCCCTGAATTCCCTGTAATAATGTGATTGGTCATAATAACCTGATTCAACAAGTGTATCAAAATGCCTGAAATTATTCTTTACGAGTTTTCTGGTCACGTTGTGAAACCTAACCAAACGGCAAAATTCCTTAGGAGTAAGCCCGGTTGCTTTTGCAAAATTCCTCTGAAATTGTCTGGGGCTGATTGGTAAACCGGAATATTCCTGTTCAAGCTTCAGAGATCCATCACTATCTGTTATCTTTTCAATAATTGAAAAAACCGGATCTGCCGTAACTGAAAAACACTGCAGCTTTTCTTTCAGAAATCCATTAATAACAGATAACTTCTGAACAGTGTTCTTTGCATTTCTTAATGAAATTTTCAATTGTTTTATTTCCGGTGATGCTAATAGACTTTGCAGCTTTACAGCTTTATTTTTTGCTGCAAAAGGATCAATTAGGAATACTTTTTGAAAAACCGAGGGATGAAAACGGGTACCGATTGTTATCAGATAAGGTAAGTTCCTGAAAGGACAATTCGATAAATTTGGTCCTGAAACATAGATCTCATTTTTTTCCTTTAACTGAGGAAAAGTAAAGATGAGTGAAGTTGTATAATCGGATAATAAGTGAAAATGAGTTTTACTTCCTGTAAAAGAAGCGGATTCAAAAACCCAGAATTTTTCAACAGCATGCCGGAATTCTGCGGGAGGTGCGTATTCTTTATATTTGTATCCCCTGTTCTTATCCGGTTTTGACATATACCAAAATTAGTTAACAGGGTCATTAAAAGAAATGGAATGATAACTGCGCTCTTAGAAATCCAGAAATCTGAGGTTTTTTTCATATAATTCTGAAGTACCGACTCCGGTTTTAAATTCATTCCCTGCAGATGCCGCAGTTCTATCCATAGCTTCATCGAAGTTATGGATCAGGTTTTCCATTACAAGATCTTTCCTGTTCCTTTCAGCTGCTGTTTTGCTGATCTCTTTTTCAAGATCGTTCAGTCTTCTTTCCAGTTCTTCCAAAAATGATGTATTTTTCATATTCTTATTTTCGTAAAAGTTAAAAAATTTCCGGGTAATAACTCCAAACATATCTTCGCAAGGGTAAAAAAAGCTATATTGTACTGCATTATTAAATGTGGGGACAATTAATTAGGAGTAATGAAATCTTGTCTGATAATTACTTCCCCGGAAATTAATTTTATATTCTGTTCCGCCTTTTGACAGAAGTTCTATCCTGCCTTCAAGCTGACTTACCAGCATTTCAATCAAATGCATTCCAAAACTTACAACATGTCCGTTAACAATATTCATAGGAATTCCTACACCGTTATCCATATATCTTAGCTCAAATTCATTTTCATTTGTTTTCAAAAGTGAAATTTCGATCTTACCTTTCCTTCCGCCGGGAAAACCGTGTTTAAGCGAGTTTGAAACTATTTCATTGATAAGCAGCCCAAAGGGCACAGCTGTTTCGATGGTAAACTCAACTTCTTCCGCATTTACTGAAATTGATATACTGTCTCTTTGTTCGCTGTAACTTGCAAGCAATTGACTTGATAGCCCAAGAAGGTATTCCTGCATGTTTATCCTTGCCATATCGGTTGACCTGTACAAATGCTGATGAATAAGCGCCATTGATCGTACCCTGTTTTGGCTTATTGTAAGCTGTGATTTCAGTTTAACATCATCAACTGTTGTAGATTGAAGATTAAGCAGACTTATTACAATCTGCAGATTGTTCTTAACCCTGTGATGAATTTCTTTAAGCATTATCTCTTTTTCTTCGAGGCTTTGCTCTAGCCTTTTGGTGATATTTTTCTCCCTGGTAATATCATCCTTTATGGCTATAAAGTTTGTGATAAGATCATTTTCATCTACTACGGGTGTGATCTTTATACGTTCCCAATAAAGCTCACCTGATTTTTTCTTATTTTTAATCTCTCCCTGCCATACATTTCCTGTCAGGATTGTTGTCCACAAATCTTTATATGTCTCATTTTCTGTAGATTCGGATCGGAGTATATCAGGATTCCCGCCGAGCGCTTCCTGTTTGGTATAGCCGGTAAGATCGGCAAATTTTTTGTTAACGTATTCAATTTTTCCGTTTATATCGGTAATAACAATTGTATTAGAAGACTGTTCAACAGCGGCAGTAAGCCTCTTAATATTCTTTTCGGATTCTATCCTCAAGGTCATATCGCGGGAAATTATCACAATATTTTTATTTCTCTCATTTTCATACTTTGAACCCGCAGACTCGAGGTAAATGTAATTTCCGTCAGCCTTTCTGAAACGGTATGAACTAATGATCGATTTTCCGGGTGAATAAAGTCCGCGCCTGAAATCTTCCGTCACACGTTTCAAGTCATCTTTATGTATGAACCCAAAAGCACATTGCCCTACAAGTTCATCTTTCTTGTATCCAAGCATCTTTTCAATAGAATCGCTTTCATATAAAATTATCCCGTCCTGAGATAAAACTGTGATAATATCGGTTGAAAGATTCAGAAGTGACTTAAGTACTTCATCTGAAATTGTTCGGTTATGGTTCCTGTTGTTGCTCAGAGATGAACTTTTGCGTAAAATACCTACATCATTACCTGTCACTGCTCCTGACAAGTAATCGAGGGAACCTGAAGAAGTTTCTTCAAGATAAATTATTTTATTTAGTGCCTGCTGCATCTGCAGATTCTTCTGAACTTTCTTTTGATTTTTGTTTTGTTCTTTCATTTAACACATCATACACCTTCTCAAACTCCATAGCTTTATCGAAAAAATGCATTGCTCCAAGGTTTTTGCATTTATCCCTGTAGTATTGGTAGTTTAGATTGGAAAGTACAATTACATAAGGCTTAAAATCGAAATGCGAAATTTCTTCAAGCACTTTTATACCGTGACCGTATTTAAGAGAAATATCCAGGATAACATAGTCAGGATGCAATTCCTTTATCAGCTTAACGGCTGTATATCCGTCTGAAGCACGTCCATCTATCCTGATTTTTTCAAGAGGTTCCAGCAGTTTAGTCAGTTTTTGAACAACCAGATCAGAATCTTCGACAATCAGCATGTTGTAAGGCATTTAATTATAAATTTCTTACTACAAATATATCGTGAATTGAGAGAATTTTGTAAGAGCAGAAAGTATGAATTGACTGTAGTTAATTATGTTACAGAGAAGAGTACTAAATATTTGTTTTTTAATCAATTAAGTTATTATGCATCGCATACTGGGTAAGTTCTACATTTGAATTCATATTTAGTTTCTCAAGTATCCGTGCCCTGTACGTGTTAACCGTATGAACGCTGATAGAAATCTCAGAAGCAATATCAACGGCCTTTTTGCCGGAAGCGATCTTTATGAATACCTCGTATTCGCGGTCAGATAGAAGTTCGTGCGGCTGCTTATCCATATCATCAGAAAGAATATCAGCCAGTTTTTCTGCCAATGCCTTACTTACATATTTCCGTCCGGTAAGAACCGTCCTGATTGCTTTAACCAGTTCATCAGGCGCGCTTTCTTTGGTAAGATAACCGGCAGCGCCGGCTTTAAGCGCTCTAATGGCAAAGCGGTCTTCAGGATGCATGCTCAGGATCAATATGCGGTATTTCTTTTTCATAGCTTTAAGATCTTTAAGCACTTCAAGCCCGCTTTTGCCAGGCATAGATATATCCATAATGACAACATCCGGTTCCAGGTCCTTAATTATTGCCATGGCTTCATTTGCATTAGAGGCCTCACCAACGATCTTCATATCGATTTCATCCTGAATGGTTTTCTTTATTCCCTCTCTCAAAAACGCATGATCATCTGCTATAACTATACTAACTATTTTTTCTTCCATTACTGTTTAATTGGTATGATAATTTTTAAAGTTGTACCTGAATCTTTTTCACCTTTGATAGTAAGTTTCCCTTTAACTGAATATACTCTTTCCTTAATCCCAACTAACCCCAGAGATTTTGCATTATCAATCTCACTTTCGGTAATACCCCTGCCATTATCTTCAATCGTAAGATATATGCTTTCTCCCCTGATTGCAAGCCCTATCTTGGATCTGCCTGCACCTGAGTGTCTTGCCACATTTGTTAAAGATTCCTGTACTATTCTGAAAATAGTGTTTTCCAATTCATGTTTAAATTTAAGTTCATTATGAGAAATTGAAACAATACAGTCAATCCCTGTTCTTTTGGTAAATTCCTCAGCCTGCCATTCAATTGCATCCTTTAAACCAAGTTTATCCAGCACATCAGGTCTTAGTTCACGGGCAATCCTTCTCACAGAATTGATAGTCTGGTCAGTAATATCCGACATGGATTTCAGGCCATTTTGCAGCTCATTCCATTCAGGTTTTCCGCTGATCCTGATCTTATCAATTTGCCGGGATAGGAACGCAATATCCATCTTTAATGCAGTAAGCTCCTGTCCCAGCTGATCATGAATTTCCCGGGATATCATGGTTCTTTCTTCTTCCCTGATAATCTGCAAATGTGCGGCAAGCGCATGAAGCCGCTGGTTTGATTCTTTCAGTTTTTCTTCCGCAATGATCTTATCGGTAATATCCGTCGCAATAAGTGTCAACCCTTCAACCGCTGAATCTTTTACCTGGGGAATAGCCTGTACAGAATAGAATTTTCCACGGTTCGCTTCAGAACTCTTAACAATAAAACTTTCAGCCCGTTTTTCCGAAAATACTCTTTCTGTTATTTCTCTTACTCTTCCAACATCATCTTTATCCAATAGATCAAAACCATTCATGCCTGTTATTTCATCACTATTGTATACACTCACAAATGATCTGTTAATGCCTGTAATTGTATATTTCCTGTCAACTGTAAATATTACACTTGGGCTGTTTTCAAACAGCGAGCGCCATTTTTCTTCACTTTCCTTCAGCTCGTTTTCCATTTTCCGCCTGAAAGAAATATCTATCATGCTTCCAACCATCCTGTATGGTTTGCCGTCACTTCCCTTAAGAATATATCCCCGGTCAAATACATATGCAAACGTTCCATCACTCTTACGGAATGAATACTCATCAAACCAGAACTCCTGGCCGGAATTAACCGCATGATTGATACCATCAACAATTCTCTTTTTATCATCTTCATGGATACGTTCTTCCCAGTTTGACATCTTTGGTCCTATCTCTTCTGCCTTGTAGCCAAACAGGTCAGTAAATCCATCATTCCACCAGACGCTATCCGTCTTAAGATCCCAATCCCATAATGCATCATTGGTGGCTTTTGTTATAAGCTTGAACCGTTCATTTGTTTCAATTATTTCGCGTTGTGCCTTTTTCTGTTCTGTAAGATCCCTGAAGAATACCTGTGCCCCTTTTTTTCCTTCATGAACATAAGGTATTGCCGAGACCATAACCTTAATTTCAGAACCATCAGCTTTCATGAATGTCTCTTCCAGCTCTCCAGCAGGTATGCCTGAAACAATTTTTCCAAGTCTGTTCTTCACTATTTCTCTATAGTCAGGGTGTACCATCTCAAAGACGTTCTTACCTGTTAAGAATTTATGGGAATCTGCCCCAAGCATCTTGTATCCTTCGGGGTTGATATATGTAATGATACTATCAAGCTGAGTAAATATGCCAATAGGTGCACTTTCCACAATCTGTTTATACCGTTCCTCAATAAGCATTCTTTCTTTTTCGAGCTCTATATATTCGATTGCAAATGAAATGTCTTCTGCCAATTCAAGAAGAAGTTCAGTTTCTGTTTTGCCAAAAAAATTCTTCTTTTCAGAATATATATTATACACCGCCACAACTTCATTCCTGAACTCAATAGGAAACGTTGCAAATGACCTGAATCCTTTTGCCAGAGTAGCTTCCTTCCAGAGTCTTAATTGAGGATCATTTTCAACATCATTGCTAACATAATATACTTTATCATTGAATGCCCTAACGATCGGACCCTTTATGTTTTCAGGTTCATCTGAAGATATACTGATATTTTCAAGATAGTTTTCAGAATCACCAAATTGGTATGCCGGTAATATTTTTCCCGAATTCTCATCTAATATACCGATCCATGCAAGCCTGAACATCCCGAATTCTACAGCAAGCCTGCAAGCATCGTTCAATATCTGTTCTTTATTTCTGGCCCGTACAATGAGCTGATTCATATTTGTCATGAGTGAGTATACCCTGTTATGGAATTTCACCCTCTCGCCTGACTCGAATCTTTCTGTGATATCAAGTGAAGTTCCGAACATACCTGTAAGTTTTCCAGCCGGATCTTTATTTACCATACAATTGGTAAGGAGGTATTTTTCTTTACCCCGGGAATCAGTTATCCTGCTTTCATACTGCAAAAACCCGTTGCCTTTTTTTATTGCCTCTTTAATACTTTTAAAATCAATTTCAAGCTGCTCCTTTGTTGCAAAATCAGTGAATTTTTTCCCGATCATCTCTTCGGGTTTCAATCCATAAATTTCCCGGGAAGCGTTGTTTACAAAAGAAATTATATTATTTTCATCCGTAGCCCAAATAAGCTCATGGGATGCTTCCACTAAAGTCCTGTATTTACTTTCACTGCTGATGAGTTTCTTTTCAATGTTCTTCCTTGCAGAAAGATCGTGTACAATATGAATGAACTCTATATTATTATCTCTTAAAACAGCTTTAGTACTTATCTCAACAGGGATAATTGTCCCGTCTTTTCTTCTATGATTAATCTCAAATTCTCTTCCGGTATTATTCACTACATCGCTCATCTGCTTTCTGATGAATTCAATATCGTTATACTCATGAATATCCTTAATGCTTAGCTTAAGAAACTCTTCCTGAGTATATCCATACAGATCACAGGCTTTTGAATTTGTCCCGATGATCCTGTAATCTTTATCAAGTATAAAAATAGGATCATTTGCACTATCAAAAATATTTTTCCATTTTATCTCTGACTTCGACACTTCAGACTCAAGTTTTTCCCTCTGCATTTCTCGTCTTTTTATTGTAAAGAAAACCAGAAGTGAAGTTACGAGTATAAAGAATAGTCCCTTGTAAAGCTCAAATCTTGGACCCAGATCTGACCCTTTTGTGAAATACTGAACAAGTTCGCCTGAAACTGTTATCCATAAAGTTCCAAAGACAAGATATATCAACGTAACAAAAAAGGCAGATGATCTACTCTTATTTAGTTTAAGTCTTTTCAAAACAAACAATTTGTTTTATAAACAAAACCTGAATTAATCAAAATTTTAATTTCAAAGAGGGGTAAAAACATTAATTATTATTTGCAGGGAATGAAATTTGCTGTACGTGCCTTGGTAATTAGACCTGCAAAATTGCAATTACAATATAAATAATAATTTATTCATATTATATGCCATACAGGAAAACCGTTAGATTGCTTAGGAGAACAAAAATTTGGAAAATTGCCTGAAATTCGCTCAAATTTCAGGCAATTTTGAAGAAATTCAAATACTTGTAATTACATTTCACGGGTTCATCAGAGCTTCTATTTCGTCGGCTTCAACTGGTACATTTGCCATAAAATCATGATTTCCTTCTTCAGTAATAAGAATATCATTTTCTAATCTTATACCCAATTTTTCTTCTCGTATGTAAATACCTGGTTCGCAGGTAAGAACCATTCCTGCTTTAATTGGTTCGTTAAAAATTCCGACATCATGAACACCTAGACCAAGAAAATGAGAAACGTCATGAGGATAATACTTCTTAAACTCTGCTGATTTATTTTTGATATCTTTAACATCGTCTGCTTTAAGCAGCTTAAGATCAACAAGTTCCTTTGCAACAAGCTCCCTTGTGATCATAATTATATCCCTCACAGATTTCCCCGGTTTCATTTCACTTATGGTCCCCTTCAAAGCCCTTAGCACCCCATTATAAACATCTTTTTGCCTCTTCGTGAATTTACCGCTTACAGGAATGGAACGGGTCATATCGGCGTTATAGTTAGCCCAGCCCGCAGCAACATCCAGTAAGAGCACATCACCGGAATTACAGGGATCATCATTTTTGATATAATGCAGGAAACATGCATTTTCACCGGAGGCAATGATCGGCTCATAATCAGCAAAACCGGAACCTTGTATGATATATTCATGTGCCAATTCGGCCTCCACTTCATACTCCATAACTCCCGGTTTAACGAATTTGAGAAGTCTTCTGAATCCATCACCGGTAATATCACAGGCTTTCTGAATCAGTTCGATCTCTTCTTCGGATTTTACAGCCCTCAGGCTGTAAACAAGGGGCGATATTCTGTGGTATGAATGAAGCGGGTAATACTTTTTGCAGTAGTTTATAAACCTTATATCACGGCTTTCGACAATATTCTTGGATCTGTCATGATCATTTGTATTTAAATAAATATTATCAACAGAGCACATTACGTCATGCAGCGCGTCTTCAAACCTGGATAGTTCAAAAACCGTTTTCACCCCTGATATTTCTGAAGCAAGCTGAAGTGAAAGTTTTTTTCCTTCCCATACCTCCAGATCGGGATTATGGTCCCTGATAAAAAGTATCTCTCTATGATCTTCGTTTTTGTTTCCCGGATTAAGCAAAAGTACAGTCTCTTCCTGCTGTATGCCTGTTAAATAAAACAAGTCGCTGTTTTGTTTGAACTTCATGGTACCATCAGCATTGGAAGGCATAATATCGTTCGAATTTATCACAGCAGCCGAATTTTTCATCATTAGGGATGAAAGTCTTTTGCGGTTTTCTTTGAATAAAGAGCTGTTTATAGATATTTTTTTCATGTGTGAGTTTGGAGATACTTTATATTTTTTTTATTGGATTTACTGAAATGCAATATATGAAGATAAAATTATATTAAGAATTATGAATTTCGTTCTTTATAATCAGCGCTTCTGAAGTGAATTCTGAATTCACTTCCGCCGGAGATCACAATTTCTATGACTCCTTCAAGCTGCTTAACCAGTGTATTTACAAGTTTGAGTCCGAATGAATTTGAATTTTCAATATCAGGTTTTTCTTTCATCCCAATGCCGTCATCTCTTACAAGAAGCCAATATTCTTTTTTATATTCATCAAATGCGGCATTGATAAAAATGCTTCCATGCCTGCCATTCGGGAAAGCATGTTTCAGTGAATTTGATACAAGCTCATTTATGATCAGCCCGGCCGGAATTGCATTATCAATTGACATATCCATATTTTTGACTTCAGTAAATATCTTCACCCTGTCTTCAAGAATGCCGTAAGAATGCTGCAGATGAATAGTTACAGTCTCAATATATTCCTTAAAATCAATGTGAGCAAGATCTTTGGTCTGGTATAGCTTCTGGTGAATTAAGGACATCGATTGTACCCTGTTCTGGCTTTCCCTGAACAGCTGTTTAACTCTTTCATCATTTACATAGCCTGCCTGCAGCTTCAAAAGGCTGGTAACTATCTGCAGGTTATTTTTAACCCTGTGATGGATCTCTTTTAGAAGAATATCCTTTTCAATCAATGAACGCTTTAAGGCTTCTTCTGATCTTTTCTTTTCGGTAACATCCCTTTGTACACCCCAAATACTGGTTAAATTACCTTCTTCTATAACACCCGATATATTTATGACAAAGAACTTTTCCATACCCGTTTCATCATACTCCACTGTCTCATCTTCAATAACGTTATATTCCTGAGTAACGAACTTCAGAATTCTTGAAGTAAAGTCAGGATTTAAGAATTTCAGTTCCGCAACATTTAACCCAATAATTTTTTCAGGAGTTTCTTCGTCATACATTCGCGCAAAGACGCTGTTGCACTCAGCAATAAATACATTTTTCTTTATGAGCTCTACCTGCTCATCTGCAGCAAGATCAACAGGAACCGGCTCTTTAAACTCGAGTCTGAAAATACCTTCCGAACTATGCTCAACAAAGTTCCTGTACTTCTCCTCGCTTAACCTGATCTTTTCCTGGGATTTTTTGCTTTCTGTCACGTCAGTCGCAATTCCGAGTACGGCTTTCTTTCCGTTAAATTCAATTATCCTCGCGCTGTAATTAAGCCACTTTTCTTCTTTATTCTTGGTAATTATCTTCATTTCGTAATTATCAGGAACACGCTCGCCCCTTAGTCTCTTTTCTCCCCGTTCTTTGACAGTTGGTTTGAAATCATCATGAACAAGTTCCCAAAAATTCTTTCTAAGGATCTCCTGTGTCTTGTATCCCGTCAATACTTCTGAATATGGATTAGCGTAAACAAACCTGTTATCCTGAAAAATAACCACCTGGGCCGGCATTGATTCTGCTACAGCCCTGAATTTCTCTTCACTAAGCTTCAGCATTTCCTCATAGTTTTTGCGGTCAGTCATATCCCGCTGAATGCCAAGGTAGCCAATGAAGTCCTTATTACTGTCATATAGACAGTAATAATCACCTTCAATGTATATACTTGTGCCATCAGGCTTAGTGTAATAATCTTTTGAATGCGAAAATCCTTTATCGAGAAATGTCTTCCATTTCTTCTTCGTTTCTGTGGTATTTCTACCGAAATATGTTTCAGTGTTTATGTTAAGGATCTCATCGGGCTCCATTCCAAACTGATGTGCAAGCGGTACATTTGCCCGAACGATCTTCATATTGTTAATAATATTATCAAGCTGCTTTTCGTTTGCTTTTCCTTTTTCCCATTTTACTGGTGGATCAATTTTAGCTATGAAAATACCATCCATAGATTGCTGGAAAAAAGCATCAAGGTACTGTTTGGATTCTGTAAGAATTTCCTCATATTGTTTCTGTTTGTTCAGATTGAAATATATCTGGTTAACAGCTTCAATGGTGCCATCAGGCAGAATATCCGCATAATGGAAACTATCCAGCCATATCAGCTCATTTCTTTTATTTTTTATTCGGTATACAAGGTTCTTCAATCCTTTGCATCCGTTCCTTATCCAGCCGGAGTATTCCCTGATAAGGTTATCTCTGTCATCGGAATGTATAGTATTATAATATTCTTCATTTGAAAGGGAATTAAATTCTTCAAGAGTGTAGCCTGATTGTTTGACAAATTCATCATTTACAAACTCATATTTATTGCTTTTTATAAGCAGCCTGGTTATAGCAAGCGGTGAGTTCTTTATCAGGTTCCTGTATTTGATCTCACTGCCTTTCAAAGCCTGCTCAAAATCAGCACCTGTTGTAACATCTTTAAAAACAACCAGTACTTCAGAATCTGAATACTGAGTAAAATCCGTTTTGTATTTGAACTTTTTTTCTTCTACTTTAACAATATGTTCAAATGAATTTTCATTCCCGTTTTGCAGAGTATCTTCTATCAGTAATGAGAACTTATTGCCTGTTCTTCCGGGAAACACTTTGCGGATATCTGAATTGATGAACATAGAAGCAGGGAATTTTTCAAATGCTGCCCTCTTGTTTACTGACGTAATTATCCCTTCGCTGTTTACTATCATTGCAGTACTCTGGATAGAGTCAAAAAGTACTTCAGTATTCTTCTTTGAGATAGTTAATTGCGCTTCAACATCCCGCAGCCTGTTCTCCGATTCAAACCTGAAAAGAGCCATCCTGATACATGAATTAAGATCCCTGTCATTAAGGGGTTTCAGCAAAAATCCATAGGGATTGGTAGTTTTACTTCTTTCAATAGTATCTTCATCATAGTGTGCCGTCAGGTACACAATAGGCACCTTTTTCTGAATATTCATAAGCCTTGCTGTTTCAATTCCATCAAGCTCACCCTTTAGTGAAATATCCATTAGAACAACATCAGGATCAGCTTTATCAAATTCCTTCAAAGCGTCCTCGCCGCGATCCTTTATTCCGACAATTTCATAGTTCAGTTTCTCAAGAGTTCTCTTGATATCCAATGCCGTTATGGCTTCATCTTCGATAATATAAACCCTGGCTATTGGCATAGTTTAAAGTGATCCGGAAAGTTAGTGAAGCAGAGAAGAGATTGCGATTGAATCATACTTTTTTAGAAAACACAACTAGTTAGACATTGAATAGCAAAATTAACTACATTTTTGATTAAAAAAAGCCACTTTATTTGTATTTTTAGCTATTGTGCAGCCAAAAAAGCTGTTTTTAAACAAAAAACCCGCCAAATTAGGCGGGTTTTTCCTGAGCTGGCGAAGGGAGTTGAACCCCCGACCTGCGCATTACAAGTGCGCTGCTCTACCACTGAGCTACGCCAGCAAAATATTCTGTTCCTTAAAACAGATTACAAACATAAAAATTTAATCAAAAACCTTCAATACTGAAAATACTACATATATTTTTCCAGTTCGAGGAACTTCTTCAGGCTTTCAAGAGCCTTTCCGCGATGCGATATCCTGTTTTTGACATCAGGACCAAGCTCTCCGAAAGTTAATGTGTATCCTTTTGGAATAAACAACGGGTCATAACCGAACCCTGATGTACCTTCAGGTTTGTAGGCTATATTACCTTCGCACACACCATCAAAAAATCTTTCATTCATTCCATCATATAATGCGATCACACATTTAAATCGCGCAGTCCTGCTCTCCAGGTCAGCATCGCCTAATTCCCGGATCAGTTTGGCATTGTTCTTTTCATCTGTTGCCCCCTCACCGCTGTATCGTGCCGAATAAACGCCGGGCCCGCCATTGAGAAGAGCAACTTCCAATCCTGAATCATCTGCAAGTACCGGTATCTTCACAACATCAAATACAGCTTTTGCTTTGATCATTGCATTTTCCTCAAAGGTAGAACCCGTTTCTTCAATATCAGGAATATTTGGCATATCGATCAAAGAAAAAATTTCATATCCAAACGGGGTTAGGTAAGATCTTATTTCATTTATCTTCCCTTTATTTTTTGAAGCGATAAAGATCTTTTTCATATATTATATCAGGCAAATGATTCCTTATACTGAAGCTGGTACAATTTTGAATATATTCCGCCAAGCTCAAGCAGCTGCTGATGTGTTCCGGTTTCCCTTATTTCACCTTTATGCATTACAATAATTTTATCACACTTTTGGATTGTGGAAAGTCTGTGTGCAATGATAATAGAAGTTCTGCCTTCCATTAATTTATCAATTGCGTTCTGTATCAGTATTTCACTGTGAGTATCAACGCTTGAAGTAGCTTCATCAAGTATCAGGATCTTCGGGTCATAAGCCAGTGCTCTTGCAAAAGTTATGAGCTGGCGCTCTCCCTGGGATAGCGTTACTCCCCGTTCTTTTACATTCTGTCCATACCCCAGCGGAAGTTTTTCTATGAAGTTATCAATCCCGATTATTGAAGCCGCTTCTTTTATCCTGCTTTCAGGAATAGAATTATTATTCAGGCTGATATTATTTGAAATCGAGTCCGAGAATAAAAAAATATCCTGTACAACCAGACCAATGTTCTTCCGGAGTTCACTTTGTTTAAGATCTTTAATATTTATTCCATCAACAGTGATTTCACCTTTTTGCGCATCGTAAAACCTGCAAAGAAGATTCATAATAGAAGACTTCCCTGCACCGGTTGCACCTACAAATGCTACTTTTTCGCCCTGCCTGATATTGAAAGAAATATCTTTAAGGACATAATCCTGCTTAACGTATGCAAATGAAACTTCCTTGAACTCTATAATACCTTTGCAGTTATCCAATGCTATTGGCTTGTCAGGATCACGGATGACAGCCTGCCTGTCAAGCAGTTTAAAGATCCTTTCTGATGAAGCCATAGCTGTCTGCATGATATTGTACTTCTCTGAGAGGTCCCTGATCGGCCTGAAGAACATTTCTGAATACTGGATGAACGAAATAAGGATACCGATCGTCAATGCTCCTTTAATAGCTTCGCCTCCGCCATACCATATTATAAGCGCCCCTGATAGCGCCCCGATAAGCTCAACTATGGGAAAGAATATCGAATAATAGAACACTGATTTTTTATTTGCCCTGGTATGGTCATAATTTATCTTCTTGAAATCCTCTATGGTTCTTTTTTCCTTGCCGAATATCTTGACAACCAGAATACCGCTGATATGCTCCTGTAAGAAGGCATTCATTTTTGCCAGGTAAAACCTAACATCACGAAATGCAGTTCTTACTTTTCGCCTGAAAATTACCGTAGCGTATATCAAGGGGAATACGACCGAAAGCGCAATCAACGTTAACTGCCAGCTTAATGAGAACATGAAGAATAGAATTCCCCCAATGATGAAAACATCGGCAAATACCATTACAATACCGCTTGAAAACATTTCATTCAATACTTCAATATCATTTGTGAGTCTTGTAACCAGTCTTCCAACGGGATTCTTATCAAAAAAACTCATTGATAGCTTCTGGATATGTCTGAAAAGCTCCATCCTCAGGTCATATATTGTCTTTTGCCCTATCCATTGCGTAAGGTATGTCATAGTGTATTGCAGCAGTCCCTGGAATATTAAAGTAACAAGCAATATAAGAATTATATTTGTGAGCCCCCCTGAATCCTTGTTAACGATATAATTATCTATCGCGATTTTTGTCAGATACGGCCTGATAGTGCTCAGCAGTGCTACACCAACTGTAAGAGCGATGGCAAATATAACCCACTTGGTATAAGGCTTAAGATACCTTATGAGCCGTTTCATTAAACGGGCATCATATGCCTTACCAAGTACTTCTTCCTGTTCGTTTTCGTCAGGTTCAGTAATATTTTTCTTCTGTTCTTCTGCCAAGCTTTTTAATTTTTCATTTTCCTGATTACTCCAGGTCTTTCAGTTCTTCTTCCAGCAGCTGCTTAAGATAAATATCTGCATAAATGCCTTCTTTCTTAACCAATACTTCATGGGTACCTTCTTCAGCAACAGAACCATCTTTAAGAACAATTATCCTGTCAGCATTCTTAAGTGTGGATATCCTGTGGCTGATAAGTATTGTTGTTCTTCCGCTCATGATATCCTTCAATCCTTTCAGGATCTCTTCCTCGGTGTAAGTATCTACAGCTGAAAAAGCGTCGTCAAGTATCAGGATTTGCGGGTCAGCCGCAATTGCCCGCGCTATAGATGTTCTTTGTTTCTGCCCCCCTGAAAGATTGATGCCCCGCTCACCGAGCATGGTATCAAACCTCTTTGGAAATTTATCAACATCTTTGTATATCTGTGATATTTTTGCTGCATTTATAACTTTATCTTTATCAAAAATATTTTCAGCGTAGGCGATATTGTTTTCAATGCTATCACTGAAAAGAAAAGTCTCCTGCGGTACTGCTCCAATGGAAGTTCTTAAATCATTCAGGTTGTAATTTTTTACGTTTTTACCGTCAACAAGCAGTTCGCCTTCGGTTATATCAAAGAGTCTTGAGATAAGATTCACAAAAGTGGTTTTGCCTGAACCTGTATGTCCAATAATACCAATTGTTTCACCCGCATTAATTTTCACATTTACGTTTTTAAGCACATAAGGAAAGTTGTGATGGTATCTGAAATTTACATTCTTAAATTCAATTTCACCTTTAAGTTTCGCAATTTTTTTATGAGAGCCGCTGACAGAAGCCTCTTCGCGAATGGGGCTTTCGATACCGGGTTTGCTATCAAATACTTCGCACAGCCGTTTCATTGAAGCTTCAGCGCGCTGCGTGAGATTGATGATCCATCCAAGTGAGATAATGGGCCAGGTTAGCAGACCGAGATATATTATAAAAGCGGTCAATTCGCCTATTGTCAGCTCACCATTTATAATCTTATTTCCGCCTGCATAAAGAACTATTATAACCGAAAACCCGGTTAACAGGAACATTATAGGATACGAAAATGACTGAACTTTTGCCAGTTCAAGGTTCTTTTTCATATATTCCTCAGACATTTTTCTGAAACCTTCCGTCTCGCTGTCTTCTCTGACATATGCCTTAACTACTTTAATACCGGATAGATTTTCCTGCGCTTTTGTTGTCAGATCAGAAAACTGCTCCTGAACCTTTTCAAACTTGTAATTGATGCTTTTGCCAATTCTGTACACTACATAAGAAATAAGCGGAATCGGCACTATAGCTATCAGTGTGAGCTCTGTATTGAAAGAGAACATAAGCGAGATAGCCATGGAAAAATTGATGAAAGTTTCCGCTGTATACATAATACCGGGTCCAAGGAAATTCCTCACCGCGGAAATATCGTTGGTAGCAAGTGCCATAATATCACCGGTTGGGTGGAAATGGAAATATTGCTGATCCTGCTCGAGTATATGTGCGAAAAAATCATTTCGCAGATCATTTTCAATTTCACGCGATACAACAATTATCATTTGGCGTGTAAGATAAAGAAATACACCGCTTATGACAGCGAAGCTGACCGTAAGCAATGCATAGTTCAGAAGGGAAGTTCCTTCTGTGCTATCTTTAATCCTGTCAATAGCTTTGGAAATAACAAACGGGATAAGATTAGTAAACACTGCGCTTAGAGTTATAACAATAAACCCTATAACCAGCATTTTCCTGTATCTCTTTAGATATGGTAAAAGACGCCTGAGATAAATCATTATTACAAAATTAGGGTAAATGTAAAAATGTTGCTATACCAAAAAAACAAGCCCTGCTTCATTTAACCTGAGCAGGGCTAATCAATTAACGGGGCACCAAACCTAAGTACCCGGATGAAACAATCTTAAAATCATACTGCCCGGATGAAAAAAGGACATATCTACTTTACCAATACCATTTTTTTCATTTCAGAAAAAACGCTGGAAGTCAGTTTGTAAAAATATATACCGCTGGAAAGTCTGCTGCCATCAAAATCCGCCTCATAACTGCCTGGCATTAGCTGTTCATTTACTAAAACCTGCACCTCTTTGCCCAAGGCATCATATACTGTTAAAACAGAAGATACCGGCCGGGACATATTTCCGCCCGCAGGAATACTGAACCTTATCTTTGTCACCGGATTGAATGGATTTGGATAATTCTGATACAAACTGAAGTTACCGGGTATTTCACCGTTTACAGGATCAATGCCTGTAAAGCCGCTTCCAAAACTATATTTAAATGCCCTGTATGAAAAAACACCGTTGGAAAACGAAATTTCAAGCGCTTTTGAACCATCCGGTTTAACTTCAGTCAATGTCGGATTTGTTGATCCCCAGCTTATCAAAGTATTTCCGTTTTCAAGACGCTGGGCAAATCCCATAGCATTTCCATAAATTGCAGGAGTATTTTTATACTCCCAAACCATTGTGGCAATCTTATTTGTTTCATCAATCAGGTATTCAACTGCCCTTGAGACTTGTGGCGTATGATAATTTCCATTATCAAATAAAATGATATTCCCATTCATTAACCTGCGTATTCCGTGCTGGTGTGAAAACCTGAACAGATCATTCGGGAACTGGAATTCATTTTTTTTACCGCCCATCCTCCAAATAATATCACCTGTATTCCTGCTTATTTTCGTAATTTCATCAAGATGCCTTGATGAAAGAAGAATATTACCGTCATTATCAAGTTCAAGCGCATTACCATGAATGTAATCTATTTGCTCAGCAGTAAAATCTTCATGGGTAGCATCTAATATCGGAATATGATCCCAGCTTCTCCATTGGAAAACCACATTTTTGTTTTCATCTATTTCCTGCACTATTAGGCCGGTTACAAGCGCATTAGGGTTGCCGCCGGGGTAGAGCAATGACATATCTATAACCTGTTTATCATAGCTCATAAGCAATGCATGCCTGTTGGCCAGAACTCTCAACTCATGAATATCGGTTAAGTACCCGTTCCCGGTATAGAAGCTATCAGTGATAATATAATTTGAATCAATTTCGAAGTACTTTCCCCTTACACGGCTGAAATATGTGAATCTCCCGTTTGGCTGCATATTAAAATCAAATATCTGCCCTCCCATTTGCCTGGAAAAAACAACAGACGCGTCGTTATTCATTATGATAAGATGAGGAGTATTGGGTATCTGCACATTAAAAACAATATTACTCAGCAGCAGTTTTCCGGGAGCAGGGTTATTGGAGTAATTGACTGTTATAACCGGGAAAGCATCCGGCGAACGCGATGGGTCATTAAGATTTTTCAACTCCAGAGGTGAAACTTCATTACCAAAACCAAGAAGTGGTTCATCCGGCAACTGCTGTTTCTGGATACGGAAAGTCTGGCTGAATGCTTCAATATTCTTTCCGTTTTTCTTTCTGATACCGCTTTGGAAATGAAGCGTAACAAGCTCATTATTACTGAACTCGATTGCGGGTTTAATGATGAAGAGATCTTCCTTTACTTCATAACTTAAGCTGAAATCATAAATTATGCCGTTACTGCCTGTAATTTCGATCAAGCGTTTGTTATTCAGCGAACCGGCATCAATATCAGATGTAAATCTGAATGCTATTGTGGTGTTATTCTTTACGTATTGAGCGTTCGGTTTAGGGTCAATATAAGAAAGTAATTGGTCCCGGGAATCAGACTGTGAGCAAAAAAGAATCGATACAAGACTCCAAAACACTGAAAAACGTACAAACAAATCTTTCATAGATAAATCATTGTCTTTAAATACCATAAGGCAATCTAGTTTTAAAAAGCGATTTTAACAACATAAATTATTAATGAATAGTTAATGTAAAAGGTTAATGAATATTATACAAGTATAATCAAAAAAAATGAATAAACAGTACACGTAAAAGGTAGTATATGCAGTTTTATTTACCTAGCTAAATCATAATAAAAGAATTTGTAAGAAATTTCTTACTCAGTTTTAAAGTTTTCGGCAATAAAATTGCTCTTTTTTTCAATTACTGGTTATTTCACACCCAGGGTAAATTCGCTGAACGAAATAGCTACCTGACCAAAACCATTTTTTTTGTTTCGGTGTAATCAAGCCCTGAGCTTTTGGAAGAATTGACTTCAAGCTTGTAAAAATATACACCACTAGAGATATTCACGGAATTAAACTCTATGCTGTAAATACCAGGAAGTTTATAACCATCAAAAAGTGTTTTAACTTTTTTACCTGTTATATCATATAAAACAATACTGCATTTTCTGGAATAAACATTATGCTCTTCCGGAATTTCAAATTTTATAATAGTTGTACCATTAAATGGATTTGGGTAATTCTGCAAAAGATTGAATATTTCCGGTTTAAATGTGAATTGACCACCGCCGGACGTTGTCATTAATATTGAACCACCGGCTATCCAGCCAAAATCATTGGTTAAAAAAAACTGACTGTAGATTGTGATATCTAAATTTTCGATGGCCCACTTTCTGCCTCCGTTTGTTGTTTTAATAATAAAGCCAACCCCTGAAACATATCCGGTATTTACATCTGTGAATTGAACAGTATACGGAGTATTATTATAAATACTATCCTGTTTAAACCATGTCACTCCGCCATCAGTTGTATTTAAAATAACACCTACATAGCGTATACCAAAACCTGTGGTCCAGCCAAGATCCTTATTAATAAAATATACTGAATGCAACTGATCAGATTCCTGGACATAGTTAGTTATCCATGTTACGCCTCCATTTGTTGTCTTTAAGATCCTTCCCGGAGAAAAACCACCTGAAACCCATATTGTATCTTTGTTAAGCGTATATATTGATGAAAGAAAATGCCCTTGGAATTTTTCTTCCCAGTTTAAACCGCTATTAGTTGTTTTAAGTATGCTCCATCCAGATGTGTTATTAACGCTTAAGACAAAGCCTGTATCAGCATCAAAAAAGTGCAATGAATAAAAAAGATATTTGTCAAAGTCATAGTAAATTACATTCCAGTTGTATCCTCCATTGGTGGTTTTTCTGATGATACCATAAGAATAGTCAGCATTATCGCACAACCATCCTGTAAACGCGTTTATAAAATATATAGATCCGTTTAAAGTGTAATAAGGATTATTCTTCAGAAGTACCCAATCGTTACCTTTATTTGTAGTTTTATACAATTTGCCATTATCACCTGCAGCCCACCCTGTATTGTTATCAATAAAATAGATTGATCTAATATACTCACTGGTATCACAGCATTGCTTTATCCATTGAGCCTGAGAAACCGGGATGAAATTAAAAATAATAAGTATAATTAATACGCGTGTCATATCATTTATTTTACCAAAACCATTTTTTTTGTTTCGGTGAAATTTCCTATGGCAAATCCGTCGTAACGGACTTCCAGCCTATAATAATACACACCACTTGGATAAGCTGATGCGTCCCAGTCAGCTTCATAAGTACCCGGCTGCAGCTGCTGATTGACAAGTACAACAATTTCTCTGCCTAGAGCATCATAAATTGTTATCTGTATTAACGCACCTCTCCCATCAGTCACCCCACTCAAGAGGGGGATTTGGAATTTGATTTTCGTTACCGGGTTAAACGGGTTTGGATAGTTTTGGGATAACTCATAATGCACCGGAATCTCGGTGCTGCTGGGTGTAACTCCCACCAATGATGTATCGCCGTACATTACTCCATTAATAATGCACCCTATCAGTGTATTATATGATTGGTTAGTATGTGCGAAGGAATACTCATAAGTAAACCCGAAATCCCTGGTCAGTTCCCTTGTTGCGCCCGCTTCAAAGTAGTTAGACCAGCTGTATTTTTTTGTTTTTCTGGGACTCCCAAAAAGTGATTTTGTAATTGTATCAGCCCGGTAATAATATACACAGCTAACCAAAGATGAATCCCCTTTACGGGCACCCAGGCTATCAGCGGTTTCTTCATTCTGCAGCCAGAGGCAGCCTGAGTTCGAGCTGTATACTAAAACATTATTCTTCACTGAGTCAATTCTTCGGTATGAAACTTCTTCAGCAAACCCTATCCTGTAATAAGTGAATACATAATACAGGTGACCGTTTGTAACGATTGTACCGGTTATCTTTTCCCTGTATCTGTATGCAGGGCCATTTGTGGCAAAATGACTGTAGGTCCATGTATTGCCAACAGCCAAAGGATAGTATTTTGCAGCAGCGGTATCCAATGAATATAAATTGTTATAAATTCCGCCTGCAATAACCATTAATAAAACAATCAGAGTCTTCATTTTGGATAATATTTTATTTTATCAATACCATTTTTCTTGTTTCAGTAAAAACATCTTTCGAATAGTCAGATCTAAGGACTTGAAGCCTGTAAAAATAAACACCGCCAGGATATGCTGATGCATCCCAGTCAGTTTCATAAATTCCCGGCTGCATCTGCTGATCAAGAATAACAGCAACTTCACTTCCAAGAGCATCATAAATTGTCATTTTCACCAATCCGGGATCGGCGATGCTGAATCTGAAATGAGTTTCGGGATTAAACGGATTGGGATAGTTTTGCGAAAGTGAATAAGCCCCGGGAACCGTATTGCCAATACCAGAGACAAAAGTTATTCCTGAAGATGTGGTTTTCATTATCAATCCATTCTCGCCCGCTGCCCAGCCTGTTTGGTCATTTACAAATTGTATTGCGTTCAGATGTACATTATTTGGAGTGTAATTCTGCAGCCAGTTATTTCCGGCATTGGTGGTTTTGTAGATCGTACCGTTTTCTCCTGCACTCCAGCCGGATCTTGAATTACTGAAATAAAGTGAATTCTGAAAACTGCTAACCTGCCTTTGACTCCAAGCATTACCGTTATAGCTGCAAATATAATTCAGGTTTCCTGTCTTTAGTGAATAGTAACCTGTATCAGCACTCACAAACAAAAGGTCACCTGTTCTTCCTGCCCCCGCAGAAGTTGTGACCTGGTAAAACAGACTCCATTGTGAGCCGCCATTTGTGGTTCTGTAAATATTGTGGTAGCTGGTACTTCCAATGATATTTGATACAGCAGCAAAGCCTGAATAGCTTTCCATACTGTACACACCGGGGGAGACACTTCCCAATGGATAGATCACTCCCCAAAGCAATCCACCATTGGTTGAACGTAAAATAGACCCGTTGGAGTACGATGCCATCATATTATATTCGTTTGAGTACGAAAAATCCAGAACACCGCTTGTGCTGTTCAACTGGATCCAGTTGAAACCGCCATCGGTAGTTTTATAGATCCCATCATTACTGAATACCATACCTGTTAAATGATCAAAAAATTTCACTCTTTTGATATCTGCAGTGAAAGTATATAGAACACTCCATGAATTGCCGCCATTTCCTGTTTTAAGGAACACACCGCCGTTACAGCCTGCAAAACCCAAATTGTAATTCAGGAAATAAATAGTGTTAACAGTCTGCGAAGTACCGGAATTCTGAACAAACCATCCCGGCTGTGAATAAGAGCAGGCCGTAAAAAATGCAAGTAAGATTAAGATTTTGAATGTTTTCATTTCATTTAAATATTAAAGTTTTTAAAAGAATCATTTCAGTAAAACCATTTTTCTTGTTTCTGTATATGAACCCGATTCAAGCCTGTAATAATAAACGCCGCTCGGATATTCAGATGCATACCAGTAAGTCTCATAACTGCCGGGCAGCAGATGCTTATTCTCGAGCACCTGCGCTTCTTTGCCAAGAGCATTATAAACTACCAAACGCGTCAATACTTCAGACTCACCGTTTGAGAGGGGAATTTGAAATTTGATTTTTGTAACAGGATTAAACGGGTTTGGATAGTTTTGCGATAATGAAAAACCTTCTGCGATGGTTCTGTTGTTGTTAACACTGATTGGATCAAGGGTCTTTAAAACATACAACCCGTCATAAATATCAGATGCAATAATCTTACCCGATCTGAAACAATAAACCTGCCAGCAGGCAGTGGTTTTTAATGAGGCTATTTCCACTGGGTAAACAGGGTCAGTTATATCCAGAACTATCGCGCCTTCTCCGTAATAAGAAAGAAATGCGTAATTGCCGAATATTTCTATATTATGGACAGATTCTGTAGAACCGTTAACCTTCCATTCATTGGCATATATGATATCTCTTTTATCAGAGATATTCCAGATCTTCAGTCTGCCCGGATTATTAAAATTTTCATCGCACACATAAAGATATTTATGGTCATCCGTAAGAGCGCAGTTATGCGGAACCGGATACTGCCCGTTTATCCAGGATGTTATTGTGAATAAATTATTTTTATCAACTGCATCTATGATACTAACCTTACCTGTTAAAGGATTGCAGGCCCAAATTGTATCATTAACTACGCGGCAATCGTGTACATAGTCAGATTCCCATTCACCCAATTTAACCGGTCGTTCCGGATCAGCGCCGGCATCAAGTACAACTATTCCCCCTTCGCGGTAATTGCCGCCGTTTACATACAGATACCTTCCGTTTTGCGATATAGTATGCGCTCTTCTGAATCCATCAAATGAATAAGTATTAACCAGATCAACAGTATTAGGCAGCCTGGTCAGATCAATTATTTGTATACCGCTGCTGTCGGCTTCTGATACGATATACAGATAATTTTTGTAAACTTTCATTTCACGCCAGCCGCTGTACCTGCCCGGCAGAAAAACCACTTCGCGGATATTATTTTCATCGGTAATATCAATAAATGATGTACCTTCATACCAGCCGAAAACGGCATATTCCCTTCC
>CAZQYL010000002.1:0-23580 GCA_964597425.1 uncultured Ignavibacteriales bacterium
ATCCTCACCTGCCATGTCGCCCCGCCATCTGTTGTTGTTCTCACATCTGCGCCAACAAAATCTGCACAGTAATAACCGCTATCCTGGTTTAAAAAGAACATATCAGATATTCTCGATGGCGGCCCTAAATCAGTCCAGTTCGTCCCTCCATTGGTGCTCTTAAATAACCTGCCATTGCCGTCACTTCCGCCTGCGTATATTGCATTTGCGTTTATTACTGCTATTGCATTAAAGCTTGTAGATGGATTTGTAAGCTGTATATTCCAGTTAGTTCCGCCGTTCGTTGTGTTCATCACATAGCCTTCATTCGGGCTCCCGGTGTTACCCGTACATGCCCAGCCGGTCAATGAATCTATAAATTTAATTCCTGTAATAGGCTTACTTACAGGCACAGTTTGCTGGATCCACTGGGAATACGAGTTGTGAGTGTATAAAGTGAATAGAGTTATGAGTAAAAGCAGTTTTTTCATGTGATTCTCAGCTAAAAAATAGGGTTAAATTACTATTAAATCAATCCGAAATAGGTAATCCCAAATAGGCATTCTAAAATAAAAAAGACAGCCCGTAAACAGACTGCCTAATATTATTAATTTTGCAAATTAATTTTACACCCTCTTTATCTTCACACCAAGCTTTCGCAATTTCTGATCGATGTTCTCGTATCCCCTATCGATGTAGTGAATTCCATGCACAAGTGATTCACCCTTTGCAAGAATTGCACCCACAAGATATGAAAATCCCGCGCGAATATCAGGAACTATTATTTCCGCGCTGTGAAGGGGTGTCTTGCCTTTTATCACCGCACTGTGGAAATAATTTGTACCGGTGAATCTGCAAGGCATACCAAGGCAATCCTTGGTAAGCTCAATATTCGCACCCATTTTATTCAGTTCATTTACGTATCCCAGCCTGTTTTCATACACAGTTTCGTGCAAAGTTGAAATACCGTTAGCCTGTGTAAGCAGAATGGTCATAGGCGGCTGCCAGTCAGTCATAAAGCCGGGGTGGACTTCTGTTTCAATATTTATAGGCTTAAGCTCACCCTTGTAATAAAAGCGTATTCCGTCATTTTGAACTTCATACTCAGCGCCAATTAGCCTTATTGTATTAAGGAAAGTTATCATATCCTTATGGCAGGCATCCAGAATTTTTATATCGCCCTGCGAAGCAATGGCAGCACAGGCAAATGAAGCGGCTTCAAGCCTATCGGGGATAACCCTGTGTTCCGCACCGCGAAGCTTATCCACTCCGGTAATGACGATCTTCCTGTTTGTTCTCACATCAATAATTGCGCCCATTTTCTGAAGCAGCATGATAAGATCCATAATTTCAGGTTCTATTGCCGCATTATGAATGGTAGTCTTACCGATAGCAAGAGTTGCCGTTATGATAATGTTCTCAGTAGCTCCAACTGAAGGGAACGGAAGCGTGATTTCTGTGCCAACCAGCCTCTTAGCTTTCAGCAGGAAGTAATCCCTGTGCTCTTTTACTGTTGCCCCAAGCTTAATCAACGCATCAAGATGGAAATTTATCGGTCTGGCACCGATCTGGTCGCCGCCGGGCTTGGGAATCTTAGCTTCCCCTGACCTTAACAAAAGCGGACCTGCAGTCAAAACGCCAATTCTGTTAATAAGTCCTAGTGAAGCAGAAAATGAAATATCATGTATTCTCTTTGTCTGTACAATAAGTTCTTTATTTGTGAACTTTGTGAATTTAGCGCCAAGAGATTCAATTATCTTTCTGGTTACCTTTATTTCACTTATACTAACTGGTACGTTAGCCAGCCTAACAGGTTCATCAGTAAGCAAAGAGGCAATAATAAGCTTTGAAGCAGCGTTTTTAGCGCCGCTTATACGAATAGTTCCATGCAAAGGCTTCCCTCCTTTAACGAGGAACTTTGCATCCTTATCAACAATAGCAGTAGTCATTTTTTAGTAATGGATTAAATTATTAACCTTCCCAATAACCCATAGCGCTGTATTTTTTTATGCGCTGGTCAAGGAATTTATCGGGGTCAGCCTTTTCAAGCTGTTTTAGTTCATCAAGGATCGCTTCTTTAAGCAATTCCGCGGCTTCTTTGTGATTCCTGTGCGCTCCGCCTTCAGGCTCAGGAACGATTCTATCAACAATTTTGTGTTTCACCAGGTCATTTGCCGTAAGCTGCAAAGCCTCTGCTGCCTGTTCTTTATATTCCCAGCTTCTGAAGAGTATACTTGAGCATGATTCAGGTGATATAACCGAGTACCAGCAGTATTGCAGCATAAGAACTCTATCACCCACGCCTATGCCAAATGCTCCGCCGGAGGCGCCCTCGCCGATTATACATACTATTATCGGAACCCTGAGCCTGCTCATTTCAAGTATATTCCTTGCTATAGCCTCAGCCTGTCCGCGTTCTTCGGCATCCATTCCGGGATTTGCGCCCGGGGTATCAATAAGTGTTATAACCGGGCGGTTGAACTTTTCGGCAAGCCTCATAAGCCTTAATGCTTTGCGGTAACCTTCCGGATTCATCATACCAAAGTTGCGGTAAATATTCGATTTTGTATCTCTCCCCTTCTGCTGGCCTATTATCATAACAGGTTTGCCGGCAAGTGTCGCGAAACCGCCAACCACAGCTTTGTCATCACCAAAGGCTCTATCGCCGTGCATTTCAATAAAATTCTCTGTCATCAGGTAAATGTAATCAAGGCTGTACGGTCTTTCCGGGTGGCGGGCAATCTGCACTATCTGCCAGCGGGTTAGATTCTTGTATACTGATGTTCTGAGCTCATTGACCTTTTTTTCAAGTTTCCCTATCTCATTGGAAATATCAAGGCTATCTGAAAGCGCGCGCATTTCTTCTATCTTGTGTTCAAGCTCAATAATAGGTTTTTCAAATTCTAATACGTTCTTGCTCATATGTTTGGTACGTTCTTTCTAAAGAGGTATAAAGATAAAGTCTTTAATAATATTTCTATATCCAGTGCCAATGACTGGTTTTTTGCATAATAAAAATTAAAATATTCAATTTCATCAGCGCTTAAATTCCTGTGCAGATTTATCTGCACAAGGCCTGTAAGTCCGTTCTTTCCCAAATAGTTGATCCCCTGCTGCGGAGTATCCCATGTAGCGCGACCCACAAATGAATACCTGCCGGAGATCACTTTGGGTATGAACTTAACTTTCCTGTAAAACTTTTCTTTTGTTTTGTTAAGCAGCCCCGTTGAACCTAATATCATTATCAAAGGATAAATAGTAAACAGGTTCAGTATGCCGAATACAATATCAAATGTTCGTTTTACAAATATATTGAATTTCTTGTTGATATTATATTCAATCTTCATTAGATAGATATCATCTATCTTATCAAGCGTACTTTTACCAAGTATAATATCACTTTCGCCCGAAAGTATTTTAAAAGCAATATTCCTGTTCTTCAGGTCCCACATCATATCAAGGATCTGAATGTTTGATAACTCATTTTTGGCAAAAATTATATTTTTCACCCGGTTAGAATTAACGACATCTTTAATGTTATCAAGGTTACCAATAAAGCCCGGTTTAATATCATTTCCCGGGTTAATGTAACCTATAAATTCATACTCAACATCTACCCTTGTTTTAAGTTTTGAAATGAAATTCCCGGTTTCATCGTTCTTGCCGACAATTAGAGTATTTGAAGTAGAAAATATTCCTTTTGATTTGGAATACTTCATTATCTTTGCCAGCACCCTCCAGCCAGCAAGCAGAATATATGCGTAAATCACAGTCCTTAGAACTACTGCACGTGAGAAAGCGTATTCATTAAAAAAATATGTAAACGATGAATTAACAAAAAAGCCGATGAGAATTCCGTTAAGCGGTTTTATAAGTGAGAGCTTTTCATTCCTGTTATATGAGCCGCTAAGAGCAAGTGTAATAAGCCAGATTGCAGAATACACAAATATAACAACAGTATATGCTCTCACAGGGAAAAAATCAAACCTCTGGTAGATAGCGATAAACATACCTGCTACAATAAATCCAAGATCAAGAACAACAGGATAGCTGTTCTTAAGAAATCTTATAAAATAAGAAATGGCAGCGCGGTAAAAGATCACCATTCTTATAAGGAAATTCATCAGCCAGAAATTTTTATTCAGGTTCTTTTTGACAAAAACCTGCATAGCCCCGTAAAAATTGTTTACGTATGATATACTGCTCTTCTTTGTGCTTTCGCCTTTGTAATGGATTATTGAGGTTTCAGGGAAATAAAAGATCTTGTAGCCGGCTTTTTTGATCCTAAAGCAGAGGTCAAGGTCCTCGCCGTACATAAAATAATCTTCATCAAAACCCTTTACTTTCTCATACACATCTTTTTTAATGAGCATATATGCTCCGACAATTGCATCAACTTCATATGTATCGTTTTCATCCAGATATGTAAGGTTATACTTCCCGAATAATTTGCTTTTGGGGAAAATACGGCTCAAACCCAGGATCCTGTATACTGCAACAGAAGGAGTAGGAAAGCTTCTGCGGCATGCCAGATCCAGTTTTCCGTTAGGCAGGATAAGTTTGCAGGTTAATGCGCCGATATCTTTTCCTGCTTTGTAAAACTCCAGAGATCTATCAAGAGTATCTTCCTGTAAAATTGTATCTGGATTGAGTATTAACAAATACTCGCCTGTTGCTTCTTTTGCCCCAAGGTTATTAGCCTTTGCAAAGCCAAGGTTCACAGGGCTTTCTATCAGCTTCAACCGAAGATCGCCGGGGAATTTCTGCCTGATGAATTCAGCGCTTCCGTCAAATGAATTGTTATCAACCACAATTACTTCAACGCTAAGCTTTCCTGAGGCCGCAAAAATGGACTTAATACACTGCTCTAACAGTTCTTTTACATTATAATTAACTATTATTACAGAAATATCGATCAAGCAGTTATTCCCTTTTATAATTTATTAAAAATAGACTGCAGCTTCAGCTTCCATACCATGAACATCGCTTCGTAAACTATCTTTCTGGACATTTTTGAAACACCTGCTCTCCTATCAATAAACACTATTGGTATTTCAGTGATCTTAAATCCTTTTTTCCACATACGGAATTTCATTTCTATCTGGAATGAGTATCCGTTGGAGTGGACTTTTTCAAAATCAATTTGTTTAAGTGAAGATACCCTGTAAGCCATAAACCCTGCAGTAACATCCTTAACAGGCAGGAAGGTTATCATCCTGGTATAGTAACTGGCCCCGATACTTATCATAAGCCTTCTTAACGGCCAATTAACAACAGCAATACCTTCAATATACCTTGAACCAACAACTACATCGTATTCTTTCAGTTTTGGAAAAAACGCAGGGATGGCCTTTGGGTCATGCGAAAAATCCGCGTCCATTTCAAACACATAGTCATAGCCATTTTCAATTGCATACCTGAATCCCCTAATGTAAGCTGTACCAAGACCCAGTTTACCGGGGCGCTCGATGATGTGAACTCTTTCATGAGCCAGATTCTTTACCAGGGCGCTTGTTCCGTCAGTGGAATTATCATCAACCACAAGTATTTCAATGATTATTCCTTCATAAACAATTGCAACAAGCTCTTTGATAATATTTACAATATTTTCAGCTTCGTTGTATGTTGGTATTATGATTAAAGCTTTTTTCAATCTGTTATCTATGTTTAAATGGAATTAAATTCATTTACTTTGGATGAAATAAAATCTATTTCTTCATCACTAAGCTCAGTATGCATCGGAAGTGAAATTATATCACCCGCAATTTCTTCTGAAACCGGATAGTCGCCGGGTTTGTAATCATACTTATAAGCTTCCTGCATATGCAAAGGTACCGGATAATATATCATAGAGGGAATACCGTTTGATTTAAGAAACTCCATCATTTTATCCCTGTTTTTTACCCTTATAGAATACTGGTGGAAAATATGTTTTACACCCGGCATAATGTATGGGACTTCAAATATTCCCTTAAATCTTTCATTATATTTCATTGCTGCCTTGTATCTTTGATCACAATAATCATCAAGGTATTTAAGTTTCACATCAAGTATCGCAGCCTGAATGGAATCGAGCCTGCTGTTTACTCCCAAAGTTTCGTGGTAATATTTCTTTTTGGAGCCGTGTGAGATGATCATCCTGATCTTTTCAGCCAGAGCATCATCATTAGTTGAAATCATTCCGCCATCGCCAAATGCCCCAAGATTCTTACTGGGGTAAAAGCTTATGCATCCTATATGACCAATGGTACATATCATTTTGTCGTTATATTTTGCTCCCATAGCCTGCGCTGCATCTTCAATGACGTATAATCCGTGTTTATCAGCGATCTTCATGATCGCATCCATATCGCACGGCTGGCCGTATAAATGCACCGGCATTATTGCTTTGGTTTTGGGAGTGATCTTTGCTTCGATCTTTGCTGCATCTATGTTGTAAGTTTTGGGATCAATATCTACATACACCGGGACCGCACCAAGTATTGCAATGGTTTCTGTAGTTGCAACAAAAGTGAACGGGGTTGTTAATATTTCATCGCCCGGTTTGATATCCAATGCCATCATAGCTATCTGCAGAGCATCTGTTCCTGAAGCGCAGCCGATAGCATGTTTTGCTCCAAGGTACTTCTCCACATTGTTCTCAAATTTCTTTACAGCGGGACCCTGTATAAACTGAGTACTATCAATTACGTTATGAATAGCATCATCTACTTCATTCTTAATTTTCAGATACTGTGTTTTAGTATCTACCATTTGGATATTATTCTTGCTCATTATATAATTTAGTGGCCTTTCATAAATATTATAACTAAAAATGTATTTACCATTATTTTAAAATCAAGCTTCAAAGACATATTTTCGATGTAATAGAAATCAAATTTTAATTTTTCCTTCACATCATCAAGACTTGAATCATACTTGTGTTTTATCTGCGCCCAACCTGTAATTCCCGGTTTAACACTAAGCCTTTTGTAATAGTAAGGGATTTCTTTGCTCAGCATTTCTACAAAGTACGGCCTTTCTGGCCTTGGACCTACAATGCTCATTTCATTTTTCAGGACATTCAGTAATTGCGGAAATTCATCCATGTATACTTTCCTGATTATCCTCCCGATTCCTGTTATTCTTGGATCCTTTTCGCCGGCCCATTCAGGTCCGTATTCTTCAGCATCTTTGACCATTGAACGGAATTTGTACATATTAAACTGCTTTGAATTTCTTCCAACCCTTACCTGTTTATACAAAATAGGACCTTTGGAAGTAAACTTGATCAAAACTACAATTAGTATCAAAATCGGTGAAAAAATCAAAAGAAAAAATAATGATAAAATAACATCCAAAATACGCTTAAACAATTTTGAGCCATATGGCATTATCTCAGGCATTACCTCTATGAACGGTACGCCGTAAAGCTGATTGGTTTTCGCCAGACCGCTTACAATTTCATATGTATCAGGCATAATCTTTAAATTAACATCAGTTTCCTGGCAATATCTGATTACATCAAACAATTTGTCCTTTTCATTCTCTTCAAGTGCAATCAATACCTCAGATACTTTGTATATATCAATTATCCTTTTTAGGGAGAAAATATCGCCAAGCAGCAAACCCGAAGCATTTGCTCTTGCAGCAGAAACAAACCCGGTAAATTTGTATCCCAGCTGCGGGAATTTGCTTAGAAGACTTTCAAGTTCGTTGCCTCTTTTTCCCGTTCCGATAATAATTGAATTTCTGAGCCCAATGCCTTTCTGCAGCATTGTCATCTGGAGACTTCTTATCAGTATCCTGCCAAAGCCTACAGAAATTATCATTAAGCTCCAGTAAATCAGAATAAGGTACCTTGATATGGCACGCGAATCACTGATGGCGTCATCAAGGAATATAACAAAGAACAGGATGAAACATCCAAAAGAAATCGTTTTTAACACTGAAGCAAATTCATCAAATCTAGATCTGACAAACCAATGCTGATACAGACCGGCAAAAGAAAATATGATGAACCAATAAATATAAACTGCCAGTGATGGTACTATGAAAGATGCAGGTGCAGTGTATGGTATCCACCCTGACTCAACCCGGATAAAGTAATAAATTATCCAGGCAGTATTTATTGTAACAAAATCAGATACAATTAAAGCTATTCGTTCTTTAGATTTTGTCAAAGTTGTATTATTTAACAGCCCAAAAAACTATCCTTTTATCCCTAATACTTTCCGGGTTTCTTTCGGTAACATAAACTGCAGTCAATCTTCCGAGCTTTTTCAGTACATTATAAGCAAAATTAATGATAAATATTAAAATTCTTTTGTTCTTAATTTTGTTAATTTTTTTATATGCATACATTTCATGAAATTCATCTGATTCAGGCATCCTGTTAATTTTATTTCTTTCTATGCCATACATTTTATCTGAAAGATTTTGCAAAATTATGTAAAATCCAGTATACAATTTATAGATCAGAGTCCTGTCTTTTATAACATCGATCTTGTGATCTTTGAAACCTGCCAGGTTTAGTTTATCAGATAATTCATTGATATTCTTGATCTGATTATGTCCATGGTTATCAAAATTAGGAAATGTTACACTTACAACTCCATTATCTTTTAGAACATAGAATAAATTATTCAGCATAACCTGAGGATCGTCTACATGTTCATATACATCACATGAAAACACTACGCTGAATTTTGAACGGTATTGCGTAATATCGTCCAGGCAAATATCAACTTTTCTGAAATCAATTTTATCAGAAAAAGTTCTGAGCAATTCTATAGTTTCTTTCGATATATCAAAACCTGTAACAGATTTTGGATTGTATGCCAGCATACTGAAACAGTGATTTCCCAAACCACAGCCAACATCAAGGACAGTGTCAGACTCATTCACTTTATATCCATTCTTTTTTAAAGATCTGATCACAATTTCAGAAAACCAAACTGACCAGAAGTTAACAGGCGGGTAATAATACTTTTTTAACAATTTCACTTATTTGATTTTTGGTTTGATTAAGTACTTATGCTTCCAGAAATAATAAATTAATCCTTTTATATGTTCATAAGTTATCCGGGAAAATATCTTTCTGGTAATTCTTTGATAATGATGTTTAGCATGGATATGAGGATAATAAACAACTTTGTATCCACCCTTCCATACTCTAAGACAATAATCCACGTCTTCAGGTGCGTAGAATATATTCTCATCCAGACCTCCTATTTTACTCTCGACTTCTCTCCGAAACATCCAGAATGCAGAAACAGTATAATCAACTTCTTTCACAGAATTGTGATCCCAATCCGCAAGGAGCTGCCGCTTGTAGATATCAGTACTCTTTATGAACGGCAGAAAATCAAGTCTTCTTAAGATGGGAGTATAAAAACTGAGAAAATTTTTGCAGCTTAGCTGTACTTCTCCGCTATCCAGAATTAGTTTGGGAGAAACCAGACCAACATCCGGATTCTTGTCCATAAATCCGATAAGTATATCAAAGGATCTATCAACAAGTAATTCTATATCAGAATCAAGAAAAGCCATATACCTGCCTTTTGCAACTTCAATACCTTTATTTCTCTGGCTCGTTCCTAAGTTCTTTTCATTTCTGATAAATACCACATCAGGATAATTTTCTCTCAGATAACTTCCAATATTATCCGTTGATCCATTATCTACAACAATAACTTCAAATTTGCATTCATTGTTGTTCGCATTTATAGAATTAAGAAGCGAAACAAGAAAATCTTTAGTATTCCATGTCAGTACTATAACTGATAAATCCATAAAATATACTCTGCTATTAACTTACTTTAATATTATACAGCTTGTAATAATCATCTATCATCCGCCGGAAACTGAATTTCTCTATAATACTTTCTCTTGCTTTATCTCCAGTATGTGAAACAGCTTCATAGTTATTTATAACGTATAACAGCTTTTCACGTAAACTTACATGATCTTTCGAAGCAAATAGAAATCCATTTTCATTATCAGTGACTAATTCTTTGAATGGACCAATATCAGAAAAAACGCAGATTCTCTTCATAAGCATGGCTTCAATCGCTGCCAGACTCAATCCTTCTGAAACAGAACTCATAACATATACATTGAAAATGTTATAAATTTTCTTAATATCACTTCTTGTATCAAAAAACTTTACACTTTCATTCAGATTGTTTTCCTTCATGTAATCCATCACTTCATTCTTCACTTCTTTTTCGTGGCTGCGAAAACTGCCAAATATCAATAGTTTCAGATTGGGATGAATGCTCACGATTTCTTTGAAAGACTTAAGCAGATAGATATGTCCTTTTCTGATAGACAGAGTTCCAATATTACCGATAATAAAATCCTTTTTAGATAGCTTGAACTCACTTAAATAAGCATCTTTAATACTTTCATCCGGAATAAATATCCTTTCATCTATTCCATTTAAAATTATTTTGTATTTGGGTATTTTGACCCTATCATTTTGTAATGAATATTCAAATACAGACCTTGAAACGCAAATTATCAGGTCAGTTGACCCTGAAAGCAGCCGGTTAACCAAGTGGTGCCTCTTCTTAAGCCAGAAAAACAAATTATGCAGTGTGAGATAGTTTTTCTTTGGTGAATAAAGAAATAAATACTTTGAGATCAAAACCGCAATTCTTGTATATGCTCCAGAAAAGAAATCATGTGAATTCACAACATCAATGCTATTCTTTTTAATAAATCGCGCAAGCACAAATAGCTTCCAAAAGAGACCAAAATAATCTGAGATTGAAAGTTCTTTGTTTTTTATATCAAGCACAAATATCTTTTTGCAGTACTTTTCAAGTTTTTCAAGTACAAAAGTTCTCTTTGTGTTAACAAGACTGCAAATGTAAAATTCAAACTCATTAGGATCATAAAGACCCTCATAAATATTGCTAACGAGAGTCTCCATTCCGCCGTCTTCTATTACCGTTAAAACATTTAATATTTTAGTCTTTTGCTGCAATTCTTAGTTTATCATAGCTGAGATCAATTTAAATACATCATCTGGTCTTATCAATTTCATACAATCAATCGTCCTGCAATTGAGTCCAGCAATAAGTTTACAATTCTGAACACTATCATCTGCAGAACAAAACAATTTATTGTATATATATACATGGCCTTCGCCCCTGGGCGCAGAAAACAAAGGGTTAGTAGGACCAAATAGACTTATTGTCCTGGTTCCAACGGATTCTGCTATATATAAAGGACCTGAATCAGCACCTATAAATACATCAGATCGCTTTACGAGTTCTGCAGTTTCGGGAAAAGATAATTTTCCGGTAAAATCATAAATTGACCTCCCGGATCTCTTTACAATACTCTCATTTTGCTCAACATCTTCGGGACCTCCAATCAACAGAATATCGATATCAATAGGCACAAGTTTTATCAGCTCGGAAAAATTATCCAAAGGCCACTTCTTACCGGACCAGCCTGCTGATAGATGCAGAACTATGCGCTTGTTTTTTCCAGCCAGATTGTAGACTTTCTCGAGTGCATCCATTCTACTTGCAGCTTCAACCGGGATATAGAATACCGGTTTTCTATTCAATGTGACATTCTTCATGACATTTGAAAATGCACTATTTTGGGTTACAAGGTTCATATGTTTATCAATCAAATGTCCATCGGTTATTGCTGCTGATGAAAAATTATAGATAAAATCAAATCCCTGATAATTGAATCCCGCTGAATACTTTGGCTTTAAATAAAACGCTGCAAATGCTGTCCAGAATAGTCCGGTTACATCGAATATAAGATCATATTTCTCTGACCTGAGATTCTTTAAAAATTTGAATTTCTCTTTAATTTCTAACTTAATGTCCTCGTCAAATCTTCTTGTCCTGATATTATTATATACATAAATCTTGTTTACAAAAGGGTATCCTTCCATAATACCTTTAGATCTGCTTTTGATCCAAAAATGTATCTCTGCATCAGGAAATAGTTTCTTCACGATATCAAGCAGCGGTGACTGAAATAATATATCACCGTTAAAATACAACGAAACAAAAAGTATTTTTTTTACGTTCTCCGGCAGTTCATTTCGTTTAAAAATAAACAGTATTCTGCCAACAAACTTTATGATACCAACAATAATCTTCTTAAAGAACGGATTAACCGGTTTCAAGTTATTGATGCTTTTAGACCTTAAGAGTTCTTTTTCTTTAGAGCTTAGCATTTCCAGTGTTTACGAAATTATCGGCAAATTTTTGAAAGCTGAACCGGTTCTCAGATAATTTATCTTTTGAAGAAAAATTTAATTTCATAAGTTCCAAATACAAAAAGATCCTCTTTTTCAAAACTTCATAGGAGGTAAAATCCGTAAGTCCAAAGTAAATAAAGCGAAAAATAATCGAACAAATTATCATCAACCGTCGTATATAACTAAAGAAAAATTCATTCCTTTTAATATCAAAAATTATGCGGCTCCTGAATTCTTGAAACAGAATAAACATAACTCCAATTTTCGAAGTTGATGAATGGTGGTTATGCAGTACTTTGGCATCAGGCACCATTAATACATCAAATCCCATTTTACTTATTCTGTATTGCCATTCAGTTTCTTCTTCAAATAGAAAAAACGATTCATCAAAACCACCGGTTTTCTCAAAAATTTCCCGAGGTAGCATCATACTTGAACCAATAACCCAATCAACTTTGAATGGTCTGGCTGATCTTATTCCGTCATCCAAAAATTTAAAAAAACGCTTTTTCATCCGTTTGGTCTTCATGTATAAACCGAATTCCTGCATGAACCTGGAATACAACGATGGAAAAAAAGTATAATAGTATTCAAGACCTGCTCCGGGTTTAATCTGAATAGGGCCTACTACACCAGCTTTTGGATTTTTCCGGAAAGTATCAAATAGTATTTGAATGGATTCATCCCTTATGATAATATCAGGATTAAGCAAAAGCAAATATTTCCCATTTGCTGAGGTCATTCCTATATTGTTTGCATAGCCAAAACCAAAATTTGAACTTAAAAAAATTGGTCTCACTTTTGGGAAAAAATCACATATTCTATCAATTTCCCTGTCTTTTGAACAGTTATCTACAACTATAATCTCAAAATTTAGACCTTCTAAGTGATCATAAATGCTTTGAATACATGCTTTTATATCATCAAAAACATTATAATTCACCAGAATTATACTTAAATCCATAATGTTAAGTAAAATGTGAGTAAATTTCGAGAAAAACAGTGAAAAAATAAATATTCTTTTTGAAAGATATTACATTTTAAAACTGATATAGAGTTTCAATGACTTCAAATATCCGGAAAATCGAGTTTTTCTTTCTAAATTAGAATAAAAAAAGTTTACGAAAACTAATCTAAGTAATAATCCGGCAGTGTGTATAATACGAATCAGAAGTGCAATAAAAAAATTGTAATGCAATTTTGCGTATATCAATTTGCTTTGATAGCGGGAAAATACAAGTAATTCATAATTCTTATCAAAGCTCTTATGATCTAAATGAATACATTTGTGATAAGGGAAATAGTAATTATTGTATCCGGCATCTTCTATCTTCTTACATAAATCTATATCTTCGTAATTCAGAAAATAATCGTTAGAAAAACCTCCAACACTCTCAAAAACAGTTCTCCTTACTATCATACAGGCACCGCTTACCCATCCAGTCTTTACAGGAAAAGTACTTTCCTGTAATTTTAAAAACTTCTTTTTATCAAATTTTCTAAAAAAGGAAAGTAAGAACGAAGCTTCAAGAAATTCAAACCAGAAACCCATTCTGAAACCGGCAGATGACTGGTATGTATTATCCTCATACAACAGCATAGGTGCACAAGCACCGGCAAGCGGATTTTCTTCAATATAATTTAAAATTGGAGTAATGAAATCTTCTGTGACAATTGTATCCGGGTTTAGGAAGCATAGAAATTCTGAATCAGATCGTTTTGCACCGATGTTGTTAGCTTTAGCAAAACCGAGATTAGAGTTGAGCTGAATATAATTAACATCCGGATACAATTCAGATAAATTAAATCCACTTGCAGATGAAGAGTTGTTATCTATCACTCTTATACTATAATCGGATTTAAAAACACTTTTCTTGAAACTTTCCAGACAACTTATTAATTTATCAGTAACATTGTAGTTTATGATAATTATATCAATAGACATTACAGTTTCTTTGGGCTGCATTCAGTTTTTATATCACAACTTTAGATTGAATTAGAATTATCGCCAAGACTGGAGAGCCTCCTTTACAGCCTGTAAAAACATTCTGCCGTTCTTTTTATCTGGTTCAAGATGACAACCTTCAGCCCATTCATTCCATGCATTTATAAATACAATTTTCTCATCGTCCTCATACTCTTCCACTTTTTCAAAAGATTTGATCAGCCATTTTTTAAAAAGCCCCGGATCTTCATTTTGATATGATGCTGAAATTCGCTTCCTGGCGCTGTTATCCCAGCTGGGTATTACGCAAGGAAATGTTTTTTCTTTAGATTTCCGGTTCATTCTCAATTCAGAGAATTTTCTATAATCATGTATGATAGTAACCGGGAGTTTTTTAACAAACTTATTAAGGTGTAATAAATCAATTATCAAATTAATGGATCTGTTAAATAAATATCTCGGAAATCCAGTAATCTTTCTTGGTACTTTTCCATCTGAGCTAGGTACAAATTCGACTATGGCATCAATTCCTAACCCGATAGTATCAATTTCGCTTAATTTATTGTGTATACTTTTAACAGAACACAAGTAAATATCACTAAACCCCTTTTTCTTTATCAAATTTCTCCATAAGGTTATCAAATTTTCAGGATTAGGTATACTTGAAAGATTGTAAATCAAGAAAAGAGGTTTACCATTAATCTTTATGTATCTTTCATCATGGAAAGCATTGGAAAGCCAATTAATATGCTGTTCGGCATCGTACTTTTCATATTCCTGTTTCATTAGTATTTCAGAATCCAGGCCATCCCATCTTCTAGTCCAGTTTTCGTTTGCCCAACATAAGCAAAATGGAAAATCAGGTTTTCCTGTTTTCAATACATCATTAAAAGGTTTCTCAAGGAGCATCTTTCCGTTGAACCAGTAATGATAATAACAAAATGCTGATATACCGTATTCTTTTGCAAGAGCCGCTTGGGCTATCCTCGTATCTTCATCAGTCAAATCGTAATATCCTAATTCCGAAGGTATCTGAGGTTGATAGTGTCCATAATATCTGGGTTTGGATTTTCTTACATTATTCCAGTCAGTAAATCCTTTTCCCCACCACAGATCATTTTCAGGAACTGCATGATATTGGGGCAAATAAAAAGTAATAATCTTGATTTTCTTGGACATATTATAAATCTTAATTTAAGGGTTTCCTGGTTATTAAAACTTCATTAAATTCTGCCCTTATACCATAGTTGAGATCGTCAATGTAGAATATTTCAGTTTCCAGACCAGATTTCTTTTTAATGAAATCAATAATGTCATAACCCCAGTGCATAGTTACGGGAGATCCATTTGGATCAATAGGGTTACCATGATACTCCGGCTCCTGGAGAAATTTTATCTCATTTTTTTCACCCAATACAGCCCATTTTTCCGTTGGCTGAAATTTATTGACCAAAGGAACAGTAAAGATATGAGCACCTCCCGGTTTCAATGTCCTGGCGATTTCTGCAAAAGCTTTATCCGGGTTTATCACATGCTCCATAACATCTTGGGTGATCACAATATCAAAGCTGCTATCTTCAAAAGTCTGTTTTTCCAGATTCTGGTTAGAGAATCCGTTGATTATCTTACCAGGCTCGTTATCACCATAGTATTGTGAACCTATATAACTACGACAATTTGTTTTTAATTTAAGACTGGTGCCTTTAACTTCAGGAGACGATTCATGAATTTTGAGTTCTTTCCAGTTCGGAAAGTATTTCTCAATAACAAGCATAAGTGCCCTTTCTCTGGGTATAGAATAACAATTAGAACAATAAAAATTATCACGCAGCCAATTTTGTCTGGAAATAAAAGTTACATTTCTGTCACAACAATTACAATATCCAAATTTGGAAAAGTAAAAACCCGTCGGCAACAAAATAGATAATATATAATCATATATTTTTACAAAGAATTTTCTCATCTTTCTTTTCAATTACATTCTGTTTAATATTTTGCTAAAAAAAGATTCTTTCATTTCAGACCAGTTTTTAATACTAGCCCTTTCATATACTTGTAAAATTGATTCTGCCGTTAAGTATCTGCTTCTTAATGCATCATTATCGATAGATTGACCAGATAGTTCTGAATACAAATGTCCAATTGAAGTTACATATTTATCCAAAGTAAAACGTTCCATAAATTGTTTGTACCCATTTTTACCCATACATTCCCGTTTCAGCTTATTTTCTGAAAGTTCTAAAATCAGTTCGCTCATTTTAGAACTGTCATCAATTGGAATCAGATATCCTGTATGATTATCTAAAATCGTTTCAGCTGGGCCACCACAATTCGTTGATATAACAGGTTTTTTAACTGACATCGCTTCAACAATTGTCAGAGAAAATGTCTCCAGTATTGAGGTGCAAATCAAGATGTCTGATGATTCAATAAGCTGGCGAACATCCATTCTATGTCCTAAATAGAATACAGAATTTTCGAGTTTGTTTTTCTTTACAAATCTTCTAAACATTTTTATTGAATTAGAGCCATTGCCTCCAACCCAAACAAATTTAATATTTCTTTCAGCTTTCGCAGTCAAATTCGCAGTTTCCAGGAAAGTAGTAAATCCTTTTGTTCGGCTTAAAAGACCTACAGCTATCACAATTAGATCACTTTCATTCAAATTGCAGTGTTCTCTAATGTAGTTATTCTGCTTGAGGACGTGTGACTCTTCAATACCGTTGTATACTGTAACTAGTTTTCTTTTATCCCGGAATTCAAATTGACTTTTAACGAAGTCAGACACTGACACAACTTTATCAGATAATTGTTCTATAACATTGTATACATATTCAATAGGAAAGATCAGTCTCAGTTCAGGATGCTGTTTTAAAAATTCATGAATATGCCATACATGTTGAGTATTTGTTAAAGCCGCCGCAATCGCGCCCTCAATTATAACAGAAGTATTCGAATGGACTATATCAATTCCCAATTCTTTTATGAGAGAACACAATTTATCTACTCTTTGTGAAAGTTCACTGTTTACAATAGGTCTCTCGGAAACAAATCGAATCCACCTTTCCATTGGACTAAAATGACAAAAGATACCTGCTTTTTTTGCCATTGCAGCTATAGGTCCATCGAACGGGAAAACCATATGGACTTCGAATTTATCTTTATCAAGATTGGTTGCAAGATTGTATAATGCAATTTCAGCTCCATTCAAAAATGGAGAATGAGATACAAGAAGTATTTTAATATTATCATGTTTCATGTTATACATCAAATACCAGAACGTGAATCATAAATTTTGACAAATCTGATACCTTCCAAAATGCAAGATACTTTTCCTTAAACTACCCATTATCTCCAGTATAATTTTCATTAATTATAGATATATGATCAGGAAAATCAATTGGATGTTTAAGGAGATTTAAGGGGCGCCATATACCAGTTTTTATATCTATATTGTTATAAACTATAAACTCTTCAACAATAATATCCGACAGTATCACCCAAAACAAATCGTAGCAGGGAATATCCGGAATTCTATTGAATTCGTACTTTTTTGAAAGGAATGGATTTCATTTCTTTTTTCTCAGTCAGCACAAAATAAAAACCTGAACCAGATATTGAATCATTTTCATTAAATCCATTGATTTTGAAGATTTTCTTAAATTCTAAATTCTTTGTTCTATTGAAAATATTTGAATCAACATTTACAGTTTAAAAAATAGAAATTATATTTATCAAAAACAAAATTGAAACATTCTGTTGCATCTGCCCATATAATAAGTATTCATAGAAATCATATCAAGGCTTGTTATATATATGAGATAATGCTCTATGTACTTTTCAGAAAATGCTTGATTTCCTTTAGAAAATTGACTTTAAAATAACTTGTTACCAATAAGTAAACCACAGAAACAAAAGATGCTTTCAATACTAAGTTTATTACTAATCCCTGAATTTCACCAGCAAATAATTCCAGTAGCCACTCAAACAATAATGCGCCAATCATTGTAATTACACCACTCGCTAATATCAGGGTAAGGCTATTTATATGCTGCCATGGATTATCCCACAGATTCCTGGTTCGTAAAATCATAACTATTGCAAACAAAGCTGTAGTGACAAAGCCCGCAATAGATACACCGTAATAACCAAACAAATATGAGGCAAGATAGTTTAAACATATACCGCCGATATATACTGCAGATCCAATTAATGTAAGCTCAAGATACTTCTTTCTCGCTAAGAATAACGAAGTAGACATGAGACTCAAGACAACAGAAAGCATTGCTAATGATTCCCATATAAATGGAACATCAACTTTTGAAAGAGCATCAAGGTTAAAGCTACCTCTTAAGAACAACAGAGAAAGAATCTCTTTATTTCCTGACAAAAAAAGAGCAATCAAAGGAACAACCAGAAAAAGCAAACGCAATATAGTATTCCAAAACAGAGATTTTGCATCATTATTTTTGCCATCATGAAAGAGACTTGAAAGATGAGACAATGTTACACTGAAAACTGTCGAAAAAATCAGCATATTAAGAATACCAGGAAGTGTGCCTGCATAATTGACTGAAGAAATTGCCCCGTCTGGAAAATATGAAACGAAATAATTACGTGAAAAAAGATAAAGCTGATTAAATATTACCAATACAATAATGGATGAGCTTGCCTTTAAAATTTTTTTTGTTAGATCATCGATCTTCAGTTCAAATAGTCTGAAAGTCCGGAAAAATTCTTTGCTGCCCAGAATTAACAGCAATGTGTATATCAGATTGCCGATTAAAGCAGCTATAGAAAGATTAAAAACCAATTCATTTTCATAATAATTCAGGAATATTGAAACTATAATCGAAATTGATATAACACTCGATACTAAGACTGGAAAGTAAAACTTTTTCACAGAATTATTAACCGAAACCATAAACCCAGCTATTATCTTAAAAAAAAGAATCGGAAATATGAACATTGAAACACTATATGACAAATGTAATTTTTCTTCACCAAAACCAGGCAATAACAATCTTATTATATCTTCTCTAAAAACAAATAAAACTACAAATACCATAGGCGAAACTATGATCAAAAGTTTGAATATTGTTTGGAATGACTCAAGTAAGCTGTTCAAGCCTTTTTCAGAGCCGATACTTGAATATTCGCTATTCGATACCCCCCTAATTGTATCAAATCCCAACAAGACTATGATTCCTTCAGGAAGCGATATCAAAGCCCAATATACATCAGCATTATCAGTAACACCAAGTTTAGAAACTATGATTAAATTCTTAATTACATCAAGTAACTTCAGCAATACCGTTATTAAAAACAACACCGAAAATGTTCTGTATATTTTATGCAATTGTTCCGTTTAGATTTCTTATAACATAAAAACAAAAAAATATCAATGAATCAAGTTGCATTTTTAATGAGTCCATTTTCATATACCTTTATTGTATAGTTCAAATATCCAAGAAAGAGAATAAATACTGTAAAAACAAACGCTTCAGGAAATATAATTATATCTTCAAAGAAATTCTGAAGCAATAGTGAACAAGACAACGCTAAGCTTAAACTGATATCATTTTTCCTTTCAAGCATCACTGATTTTCGGAGTATTAGAAAAGTTTTGATGAATATCATAAATAAAAAAAACAGAACAGAGGCTGTCATTAATAATCCAAACTGCATAGTCATAAGCAATAGAACATTATGAGGATTTGGTACAGGGTCCAAGCTTCCTATTGTGGCCTTTGTCTGATCAAAAACCAGAAATGCATTCTGGATTCCGTGACCCCACAACATCTCTTGCTGGCCACTAAAAATCATCATAAGTGCGGATAAAATGAGTGAAAATCTGGAAGTATTACTATCGGTTTTCGCAAAGTTAATATCCAGTAAGAAAGTAACACTAATAATCATTAAAATAATAATGGAAGCAAAAAAAAGCTTTTTAGATCTATTGTAGGTCAATATCAAGACTGCTAACGATGTCGCAATATATCCAGCCCTGCTTAATGTAAAGAAAAGCGCAATTGAAAATAAAACTATAAGAATTCCAAACACTGTAACTGGTATTTTCTTTTCAAAATACTTATAGAATAGTACCGCGATAGAAATGGTAAATATGAAAGATGTGCTGTTTGGATGATTGAGTAGACCTGCAGATGGTAATCCTTCATATTTTGGATTAATTGGGTAAACTAAAGAAAATAGGGAGACTATTCCCGCAAACAAACCAAACCATAATATGTATGTTGTGAATTTTTCAAAATTTCTGCTATCTTCAAATAAGGTTCTGGAAAACAAAATGTAATAAGTATAGAGAAGAAAGGGAATGGAAATGACCTTAAGCAGTGTATTTAGTGATTTTAAGTCTGCTGAATTATACCACAAGACAGAAATGCAAAAAATTAAAATGACCAAATATTGGGAAATAGTTCTTATGGAAAAATGTTTAGACTTTTTTTTGCCTTCTTCAGCAAAGCTTAAACTCGCCATGATTATGGATATACAAAGAACAATCTGAATTGCCGAAATATAAGTTACAAGACTAGTAGAAAGAGGCAAGATTGTTGAACAATATAATGTGATCGATAGTAAAGTATACGTTACGATAACTTGAAAAGATATATCGTTATCTGATTCGGCATTAACGTCTATTCTCAAATTGTATATCTATTTTTTAGTTTGAGCCTTACTTCCTTAATCTTATTGAGGAATACAAAAAAAGTAACTGAAGATCCAAACCCTAAAAGTGTAAATAAGAATACCATTGTCAAACGTTTGGGCTTAGTCTTTCGTTCTGCAACAACCGGAGTATCCAGGATTAATATTGTAGGTGTTTCCCGTTTTTCTTCAATTTTTGCCTGCTCATACAATGGCAAAATAAATGTCAGAATTTTTGTTTGTATTTCGATATCTCTTTGCAGTCTCAAATATCTCAATGCAATTTGTGGTGAATTTCCAAGTCTTAAAAAATCAGATAAGTCAGTTGAATTCTGTATTTCCGAAATCTTATTTTTCAAAGAATTTACTTTCGCTTCCTGTAATTTCACTTCCGGTTGATCAGAACTTAGAATCTTCCTGATTACATCGTATTTGACCTCTTCCGCTTTTAATTCTGCTTCAAGCGTAAAGACTGATTGCGCGGAGGCTTTTATCTGAAGATCCGGCGCAATTCCATAAATGGATTGAAAAGCATTTAGTGAATCTTCGGATTTAGCCAAGTCATCTTTGGCCTGAAAATATCTTTTTTCAACAAATTCTCTGTTGTTTTTCGCATTTGTCACATTTAATTCAATATTTATCTTATCCAATTCTGACAAAAGGAATTCCACCATTTCTTTGGCCAATTGCGGATCTTTATCCAATACACCAATCTGCATTATACCAGAAAGTTTGATAATCTTTATTTGTAACTTCTCTTCCCTGAAAGTCTTCACAGCATCTTCCATAAACTTGTTGTCATCACGTTCCATCAAATTAAATTTTGTAATAACAGCCTCCAGGCATCTTCGGCTATTCAAAATTTCTTCATACGCTGCCAATTCTTTGGAAGATTTTCCTCCTCCAAGTTCATCTAATCCACCAATATCTGGTATTCCCAAATCAAGAGAGCCTAACAAACCGCTGGATTTTGAACTACTCTTAACGGAAGCTGATGAAGTATAAATCAGATCTAAAACGAAAAAATATACTACAATAGAGATGAGGCATACTATCAAGGTTGACAAGAATATGTATTTCCTATTAACCAGAAAAATCGAAATTACGTCAATAAGATTTAAGGAAACATTTTTATTTTCTTTGGTTTTTTCTATATCTTCCAACTATTTCCTCTACTTTTGTGATTGAATTACTAATAATGTTAATGTTATGACACTTACAATTACACCGGCGACTTTTGAAATAAGATCTATATCATATGCAAAGTCACGTTTAATTACTCTTGGCACATATACAAAGTCACTCGACTGTATTGTAGCTTCATCAGGCTCCAACCACTCCCTGGTTTTGAATTTAATTACCCGAACTTCGTCTTCATCTGCTCTTTCGCCGTAACCACCAGCTGCATCGACATAGTATTGAGCATCAGCCCCTTCTTTATAAGGTACAAATCCGGGCCTGTTCACCTGACCATATACATATACCAGTTTTTTGTTGTCTGCAATATAGATTATGTCGCCATCCTTTAATACTATATCCTGTGAATTATCGCCTTCAGACAGTTTATCAAAATCTACATTTACCCTGCCAATTTTATACAATAGGTCCTGGTCAAAACTCTCTTTTTCTTCCTTGTTCGAAACTATATCGTTTAGTCTTCTTGTATAAACATTTTCAAGAGTATCCCTGTTTTTGGTTTGAATAAAGAATGTGTCAAGTTTCCTGTATACTTCCGAATTAGGAAGATATGAATTTGGCAGCAAACCTCCCGCTTCAATAATAATATCAGAAAGCCTTGTAGTATTCAATGTTATCGGATAGTTTCCCGGTCTTACAACTTCTCCTAAGACAAGAACTTTGAAGTCTCTCCTCTGCTCAGCATACGCATTAATGTATACTCTGTCGTTAGCTTCAAGTTTCATGTGTTTCTCTCTATCAAAACTAACTATGAATTTTTCCATTTTAGTAGCAGTCGGATCCATTCGGGAGATTATGATACTATCCATATTGGCAACCGTTGTAACCCCTCTGACAAGTTCAATTGCTGTTTCAAGATCATCACCTTCAATATATTCGAAAACACCCGGAAACTGAACTGCCCCCTGAACAGCAAGAAATTTTCCTTCCCAATCATATTTTTGCAGTGTAAGCACATCACCTTCCCTGAGGAACGGATTAAACCTTTCATCCCTGGTTGCAAAATATTTATATAAATCAATCCTGGATATTTCGCCATTTTTTCTTGTTAGCTTTATATTCCGCATACTAAAACTACTTCTTTCAAAAGGCATTGTACCGGATTTCATCAATGAAACACTATCACTGAATATGAATGCAATAATGGAACTCGCGCGCATTATTGCCGAAGTAGGATATGTACCCTGTCCTACACCAGTAACTGTAACAATGAATCTTCTTGGAGACACAAGCGTCAAAGTTATCTCAGCAGAAATAAATCTTTTTTTCACTGCAGCTATGACCCTGCTTTTTGCTTCGCTTAAAGTTAAACCAGATACCGCTACTTCGCCTACACTTGGAATGATAAGTGATCCTTCTGGGCTCACAGAAATTGGCAAGGGTGTATTTACTACCCCCCAAATACCAAGTGAGAATATATCATTAGGGCCAACTATATATTTGGCCGCGTCAATTGCACCTTCCATTAGCTGATCGTTATAAATGGTGTTAGTTGTCGCCGAAGGTTCGATCTGTTTCAATATATCAAAGTTTTGGAGATCCATCTTTGAAGTATTCATATTCAAATCAAGTGATT
>CAZQYL010000002.1:23680-40595 GCA_964597425.1 uncultured Ignavibacteriales bacterium
ATGCAATCAGAATTGCGAAAAATAGATTTAATTTAATTCTCATTCTTATAGTTTAAACTTCTTTTTAATATCATTTAAAATTTCTTCGGTTTTGTTTTCACCAGTGGTCTCAGTATATATCCTCAGCAATGGTTCAGTTCCCGAGGCTCTGACCAAAAGCCAGCCATTTTCAAACAACAGTTTGCAGCCATCAAGTGTATCCTGTCCAATTACTTTAAATCCGGCAACTTCTTTCAATCCCTTTGTAAGCTCTATAAGTTCTGTTTTGAGCTCATTGCTGGATAAATGCTGGTCAATTCTCTTATAGTAATACTTACCGTATTTCTGTTCTATTTCAGCAATTAGCTCACTAAGTTTCTTCTTTTTGGCTGCAAGCATTTCACAGAACATCATTCCGTTAAAGATCCCGTCCCGTTCCGGTAAATGATGTTTCAAACCGATGCCGCCGCTTTCTTCAGCGCCTATAAGGATATCTTCCTTGATCATCAACTCGGAAATATACTTAAAGCCGATAGGAACTGTATACAGTTTCAAACCGTACTCGGTGCAAATCTCTTTGATCAGGTCACTGGATGAAAAGCCCCTTACTACTCCGCCGGTCATCTTCTTATTTTCTACCATGTAAGTAAGCAGCAACGCAAAAGTCTTTTGTGCATCAACAAACTCTCCATGCTCATCAAATATTGCGATCCTGTCTGCATCTCCATCAGTAACAATACCTATATCATAACTGCCTTTTTTTATCTCCGAGGATATCAATGCAAGATTCTTCTGAACCGGCTCAGGACTCGAACCGCCGAACGAAGGGTTAACTTCGCTCCGGAGTGCAGTAAAATTGATTATACCGTCCATCATCCCCTGCCCTGAACCGTACATTGCATCATATATGATATTAATTCTGGAAGAATTGATATTCTCTGTTTCTATTTTCTCTTTTAGAGTATTCCTGTAGTAATCTTTACCTTTTACATATTCAATCTTACCTGAAGAAACAAAATCATCCAGCTTACCTGTACCATAATCAAACTTATCTGAGTTTGCAAGTTCGCTTTCAATAACACTCAAATGAACCGGTCCCATAGAACCTCCGAATTCATCTTTCAGTTTAAACCCGTTGTACTTTGCGGGATTATGAGACGAAGTTATCATTACTCCATATGCAAGATTTTTATCTCTGCTAAGAAGCGACACGGTTGGAGTAGTAACAAAAGAATCAGTCAGGTACACTTTGATCCCGTGATTTGCAAATACTTCAGCTGAACACTCTGCAAATTCCTTTGAAAGGAACCTGGTATCATAGCCTATCACTATACCGTTATTGATCTTCGGGTGATCATTGAAAGCTATAGCGGTTGCTTTGGATATTTTCTTTAAATTTTCAAAAGTATATTCATCTGCAATGACTGCCCGCCAGCCATCAGTTCCAAATTTGATTGCCATTTTAATATTAATTAATAATTGTATTTAAACTTCAAGTTTCCTATGCTCACTGACCCAATTCTTAACATATTCAATTGTTTCAGTAGTTGGCGTACCCGGGGTAAACAACTCTCCTACACCAAGTGCTTTTAACTTTTCTATATCTTCTTTAGGAATTATGCCTCCGCCAAAAAGCAGAACACTATCAACCTGTTTTGCTTTCATAGTATCAAGTATCTTTTTGAATACCGTCATATGGGCTCCGCTGAGAATGCTAATACCTATAGCATCAGCATCTTCCTGAAGTGCTGCTTCAACTATCATTTCAGGGGTTTGCCTTAACCCTAAATAAATAACTTCAATTCCGGCATCTCTGAATGCCGCTGCAATAACTTTTGCGCCCCTATCATGACCGTCAAGGCCGGCTTTTGCGATAATTACACGTATTTTTCTTTCCATAGTATATAATTGTTATGATTCCAAAACAATTTCATTAATATTTTTATGAGAAATCCTCTGATAAACCATAACTGCTGCAATTCCAACAATTACGGCAAACCACAATGTAGCTGCCCTTATGATCAAAGTAGCCGCTACAGAAACACTCTTTGGGATAGCCAGCAGCACAAGCAATCCGGTAATACTGGCATCAGTTGCTCCTAATCCTCCGGGGAGCATGGTTGCAGCACCGGCAATAGTAGCAAACCCATATACAAATGTTGCTATAAATATATCAATATGCGGTGCTCCAAATACATTAAAGCCATTTATGACGAGATAAAAGCTCAAACATTCAAATGACCATGCAAAAATACTCAAAATAATGGTTATTATTAATTCCTTAAATTTTACCATTTGATATATGCTGTCATAAGCTGTATGTATCTTTTGCGACTTTTTCGCTATAAAACTGATCTTTTCAAGCAATCCTATGATAGCATAGGATAGCTTCTTATTACTTATCACAAAAACAGTAACAACAAACAGTAGTCCAAAGCCAATTATCAGATTTGTACCATAACCAAACATTAGCGCTCCGGTCAGACTAAGGAGCACCAGGGATAGGAAATCTGTTATTCGCTCAGCAAACACAATTGGAGCACTTTTGCTCACAGGTGTACCGTTTTGTTCCTTAAGCAGGTATGATTTAAAGACTTCGCCAATCTTACCCGGAGTTACGGACATAATAAAAGAAGACAGAAAAATAACAAAGCTCATTTTTCTATCAATTTTAATATCCAATACTTTTGTATAATATTCCCATCTCAGGAATCTAAAACAATAATTACATAGAGATAGCACTAATATTACAGGAAACATGATCCAGTTATACAAAGCAAAGGCCTCCATCAACTCATTAAAATTAGCATAAATGCTCAATCCTAAGAACACAACAGCGCCCAATACTACGGAAAATATTATCTTTTTCTTATATTTCTGGTACAATCAGTTGATCAATTTTAAAAAATCAGTCAGTGCATTATATAATTTAAAAACCGGTAAACCAACAACATTAAAATAGTCTCCATTGATCTTTTCTACAAAAGTACTTCCAAAATCATCCTGAATACCATAAGCTCCTGCCTTGTCCATCGGAGATCCTGATTTTACATAAAAACTGATCTCTTTAGCTGAAAGCTTTCTGAACTTAACCGACGTAACCTCAAATGATTTAAACAACTTATTATTCGATGTATCAAGAATTACCAAGCCTGTATACACTTTATGGTCATTCCCGCTTAAAGTACTCAGCATCCTTCTCGCTTCTGTCTCATTATTCGGTTTTCCCAGTATCTTACCCTGAAAGACAACAATAGTATCAGCTGCAATTATTATGCCATCATTCCTGATTGCAACTTCAAGGGCCTTTAATTCGGCAAGATTGGCCGCAAATTTGCCGTAATTTTGGACTTTTTCAGGTATATATTCAACAATATTAGCTTGTATTACATCAAACTTCAATCCAAAATTCTTTAATAGTGCATTTAAAAGCAATTTTCTTCTCGGGGATGCTGATGCCAGAATTATCCTGTTTTTTCTCACCATTTCTTTAACTCGTAAACCTCATAATCTCCAGCATTTGATTTATACACATATTTTGAATTCAAGAATGAATCGAATTCCGGAAATCTTTTGAGAAGTTTTTTTGAATCTTCCTCATATCCTGAAATGAAAAAAAGCGGATCATTCGCAGCAACTATTATCATTCGCGGATTCTTCTTTTCAATCTCGCTCAAAAACTCCCTTTTAAACGAAGCATTCTCGCCCTTCCATAACAAAGGAAAGTTGTAAATGAACCGGGAAACACACTTTCGGCCCGAAAGATAATAAATAAGAGGATCAAATCCCCAAACAAAAATGCCATCTTCAATACCAGTTTCATTCTTTACGATTTCTGCCGCCTTCAAGGTCTTCCCTACCATAAAAACTGAATCACTTGTAAACCCGTTCTTTACATAAACACTTTCCAAATTTTCTTTGCCTGAGAGAAAACTGAACAAGATTGGATAACTTTGCAGATAAGGCTTAATTGCGAAAACTGAAAACCCGATCAAAAACAGGCTCATTACCAGCCTATATATCCCGGTTTTATTTCTAAAAAGATCTTTGATAAATGATAATCCATAGACTGCGCCAATTGCAAAAGATGGAATAATAACAAGAAAGTGATAATAATAAAATTTCCACTGTATGATCAAACTGAACAAAGATGAAAATATCCAGGCAAAGAGCAACAAATTAGGGAATTCAAGTTTTCTTTTTAATATCACAAAAACAAAAGCTATAAGAGATAAAATTATAAGAGGACTATAAACTGAATAAGTGAAGAGCTTAATCAGCTGGCTTGCAATGTAGCCCTTAGTCTCTGTTTCATATGCTATTTTGGTATACAATGGAGTCTGTGTGAACTGAATATCCCAAAAGGCATTCAATGCCCCGGTGTAGTAATACAGCAGAATAACCAGTGCCCCTGTTACAACAAGCCCGGCAGAATAGACCAAAACGTTTTTAACTCTCAATGAAAACAGGTTCTTTTTATCCAGCAGAATTATTATAAAGAGTAAAGGAAGAAATGATATGATAGTATACTTAAACAGCAATGCAGCTGCAAATATTGCACCGGCAAAAAACATTTTTAGAAACGAATGACGGTCATGACCGGATAGTAACAGCAGAACCGAAACTGCAAATAACAGGTTCAGTGAACCATCCGTCTGCATAGTATGCCAATAGTCCAGCCTGAAATAAAGGAAAAGATAGATTACTGCCGAAAGCAGCGATAGGTATTTTTCTTTAGTATACCTGAACGCAATGATCAGTAAGATAAAAGCTGTCATTACCTGCCAGCATATATCAAAAATACGTGCGTTGAACATTGATTCACCTGAAACAAACTGGATAAAAGCGAAAAGGAAATGAATTCCGGGAGGTTTAAGATCAAAAACATAGAGGTAGTTCATCTTGCCTTCAAGAAGCAGTTTTCCGGCATAAGCGTAGATCGCCTGATCTCTGCCAAACGGGTAAGTTAAGCTGACGCTTCCTATAACAGCACCTGCAAACAGAACAACAAGCCCCAATAATATTAGCTGCCTGTTAGATAAACTTAAGCTCAAAAAGATTAATTTAGTTTAAAATAGAATGGTATAAACTTTCTGCTATAGAATTGTATTTACTTTATGTAGTATGCTGCTTAATTGAGCCAACCCGAATCAGTATGTAAAAATTACAATTTTTTGATTAATTAGCAATATTATAACTTTGCCATTAATTCAGGCAGGCTGCCAAGTATTTCAGATTGTTTTATTTTCAGCCTATCGCCTGTTTTCCTGAATTTTACTTCAATTTCATCATTTTTCATGTTCTTATCGCTTACCACCAACTGTAATGGTATTCCAATCAGATCTGCATCTTTAAATTTTACACCGGGGCTTATATCGTCACGGTCATCAAATAAAACTTCGTATCCCCTCTCAGTCAACTCATCATACAATTTCTGAGCCGATTCTTTTACAGGGTCTGCCTTCTTGTTTACGCTAATCAAATGGATCTGGAAAGGCGAAATCTCACCACTCCATACAATACCGTCCTTATCATGGTTTTGCTCAATATATGCAGCAGCAATACGTTCAATGCCAATACCATAACTGCCCATTATAATAACATTTTCTTTTCCATTTACATCCAGGTATTTTGCACCTAATGCTTCTGCGTACCTTGTGCCAAGTTTGAATATATGCCCAACTTCAATTGCTTTGGTCATCCTTAAAGTGGAATTCTGATCAACCGACTGCTCTCCATCTTTTACTGTCCTGATATCCATATACGATATTTCAGGAACATCACGCTTTAGATCAATATTCCTGATATGATAATCATTCCGGCATGCCCCGCTTATAAGCTCATCAGCGTCTTTCAGTCTCAGGTCAGCAATTATTTTAACTTCCTTATTTCTGAAGTTAACCGGTCCGATAGAACCCGCGTCAGCTCCTGCAATATCAAGCAGTTCCTCGGGGTGTCCCGGTCTGATGCCTGCAAACTTGTTTGCCAGCTTGGTTTCGCTGAATTCATCATCTCCGCATACGAGCGCAAGAACGTATTCATCTTTTTTGCGTTCACTTTTTGCAGGAATTACGAATAACCTGGATTTTGCAAGTCTTGATCTATCCGTGATCCCAAGGAATCCGGCAAGTTCATCAATACTCTTTATGTCCGGAGTGTGGAATTCCTCAAAAGGAAGATCTGAATCTTTTCTTCCGATATTTTCAGAGTGCGAAACGGCAACTTCTATATTCGAAGCATATATGTTATCGCTGCTTAATACAACTGTATCTTCACCGGCATCTGCTTCAACCATAAATTCCTCTGATTCACTTCCGCCCATTGCGCCGCTGAATGCTGAAACAGTAAAAAATCTTAACCCGCAACGGGTAAAAATATTCCTGTATGCCCCTGCATGCTTATCGTATGATTCATCAAGTCCCTCCCACGTAGCGTCAAAAGAATACGCATCTTTCATAGTAAATTGCCTGCCTCTTAAAACACCTCCGCGCGGCCTTTGTTCATTCCGGAATTTTGTCTGGATCTGGTACCAGATCTGAGGAAGATGTTTGTATGAGATCAGATTAGGTTTTGCAAGTGAAGTAAATACTTCTTCATGAGTAGGTGCAAGCACAAGCTCGCGGTTCTTTATCCTGAAAATATCATCGCCATAGTCTTCAAGTCTTCCGGTTTCAGCCCAAAGCTCGTTAGGAGACAGCGCCGGCAGATAAAATTCACACCCGCCAATTGCGTTCATTTCTTCCCTTACAATTTTCTCCACCTTCTTAAAAACCCTTAATCCAAGAGGTAAATATGAATAAACTCCGGCAGTAAGCTGCCTTATCATACCTGAGCGAACCATAAGAATATGTGAAGGAATCACTGAATCCGAGGGTACTTCTTTCAAAGTAGGTAAAAAATATTGGCTGAATTTCATTTGGAATATCCTGAATTTTTACAAATATATCATTTATATGCAAAAAACTCAATGAAATTACATAAAAACAATGTACTTAAGCAAACTATACCCTTAACAAGGTATTGAAAACAGTGTAGATAGATAATATTTTTACGTAGTGTATTTATGGTAATTTAAACAACAGAGGAGTTAGCAATGACATCACATGATTTAAAAAACAAAAGGTTACAAAAATTTAATATAATAATGGCAATGGCGATGTTGATAGCATTATTCCTGTTTGCCAATTCAAGTATCCTTTTTGCGCAGCAGTTCAAGGAAATCAACTTTCCTGATGGTTCCGTTGCAGGAATGGAAAGCAAAATTAACACCCATACAAACTACAGGATATATCAGTTCTCACAAAATGTGATCAAGTTCGAGCTTCCTGAAGTTTCATTTGTAAAGATCGGTCTATACGACACCAAAAATAACCTCATTAGAACATATCTGTATAACAATTTACAGGCAGGTACTTATGAGATCAATATCAACTCAGCGAATCTGGATAAAGGAAATTATACCTGCGTTCTTTCTTCTGCCGACGTGCAGGAAAGTTCGAAGGTAATTATTGAATAAATAACCATAAATCAAAAAAAACAAATGGGAGCTAAATGCTCCCATTTTTATTAATACACATAATTTTATATCGTTTTATCTCAGTATTGCCAAAACAAGAAGCACTATAACCAATACAAGAATAATTGTTATAAGTGTACCGGTGCTAAGATCCATTGAATTTTCAGCATTAGAGACTTTATATTCAAACTTCTGCTGCTGTTTGTTATATTCTTTATCTTTAACTACAAACATATCCATATCGCCATCACCATCTTTATCAGCAAAAAACATCGGGTATGGCATTTTGGGATCTACAAAGAATGTACGGCTGTATGTTTCATAATTCTTATTTTCCAGTACAAAAGAAGGACTCTCATTGGTACCCAGATTCTTATAATATGAAACATTGCCATCATCAAATTTCAGGGCATCAAAGTCACCATCCTTATCCACATCAACCATTACGGGATTTTCAAAATCCAGCTTACCTTCAAGGTATGCACCGGATAATTTGCTGATGCTTTCGTTTGAATAATCATCTTTTGAATTAAAACCCATTGAAGAGAACGAAACCACAATTAACAGGAATAACGCAGAAGTTAAATTTTTCATTTCTATTAGCCGATTTATTTAAAAAATAGTTGTATAAATATATTCATTATTGATTAATAAAACAAGCATCAGGTACGCAAAGTTCTGAAAAAAAATCCCGTAATCCATAAAGAAATTAAATTGAAAGTTTACTGCGATTTCACTAATTTGTATTAATTTATGAAAGAATTCCAAAATTCAATTCACATTACAGTTTTTTCCCTTTTGTTATTCATTTCATTATCGCTTGTTCTTTTTTCATGTAAAAAGAATGACTCCCCTGTTATCCCTGAAGAGCCGCTCATAACCTGGAACGTTCAAAATACCAATGTTACAAATAATCTGAAAGCGCTTTATTTCACAGATGCTCTCACCGGTTACGCGGTTGGCAATTCTTTCCCCAATGATACCAACAAACTTATAAAAACAACTGACGGCGGGAATAACTGGTACAGGATACCGCTTGCAGTTTATGATACAGCAAGCTATAATTCTGTTTTCTTTTGGGATTCAAATACAGGATATATAGCAGGCTCCCGTGGAAAGATAAACAGGACAACTGATGGCGGCAGCAGCTGGTATTCGTTACCAACCGGCAGCAGCAGCTACCTGTATGATGTTAAATTCTTCAATTCGCAAATTGCAGTTTCATGCGGAACTTCCGGTACAGTGATCAGGACCACAAATGAAGGAGAATCATGGCAGACAATCACCACGAACACTCAGCAGGCATTATACTGTTTATCTCTTAACCAAACAGGAAATGCATTTGCATGCGGAGATGTTGGTACAATATTGTACAGCAATGATTATGGAATTACATGGTCCCAGCTGCAGAGCGGAACAAACTATACATTAAAATCTATTTATTTTGTAAATGCAAATACGGGATATTCATGCGGTCAAAGCGGAACAATTCTAAAAACAACCAACAAGGGAGCAAACTGGATCCTGTTAAATTCACCAATCAGCAATGAATTCACTTCGGTCTTTTTCATTAATGAAACTACAGGCTTCCTCACGGGGGATCAGGGATTGATAGTTAAAACTGTAAATGGCGGCGAAACGTTTACAAGAAGTAATCCAGTAACGCAGAATTACCTGAGAAGCACTTTTTTTATAAACGCACAAACAGGCTGGGCTGTTGGTGAATTCGGCACAGTCATAAATACAATAAGCGGAGGTGATTGAAAAATCAGTTAAACCTGAACTTTTAAAACTCTCTTCAGTGTTTTTTCCAAATGTTCATCTTCGAAGGGCTTAACAAGATAGCCATCCGGGCTCAATTCTCCGATCTTATTCAATGTAGTTTCATCTTCAAAGGCAGTTAAAAATACAATATGAATATCATACTTTTCCCTGATGATCCTTGCTGTATCAAGTCCGTTTAGTTTACCTTTCAACTCAACATCCATCAGGATAAGATCAGGCTGGGCAGTTTCAATAATTTCCAGTACTTTTTCACCGGAATCTGATATAAATGCAACATCATAGCCAAGGCTTGTAAGGCACTTGCTGATATCCATTGCTACGATACCTTCATCTTCAACAATAGCAATTTTATTCTTAGCCATAAATTAAGTAATTTAATTACGGGAATTTAATAGTTTAATTTACAAAAAATCGATATTTAAATCTATAGCAAACAGATAATATAATAAATTGAATAGAGGTTATTTTTTAGGTATTTTTGTTGATAAGCGGGAGTAATTCAGCGGTAGAATGTTTGCTTCCCAAGCAAAATGTCGCGGGTTCGATCCCCGTCTCCCGCTCAAGAGTTTTAGGTTGTGAATTATTTACAATGCATAGAATTTTTTCATTGTCGCGGGTTTCCCGTAGGGACTCCTTTGGAGCGAGTCTCGTCTCCCGCTCACTAAGTTAACAGGACCTGATAAGATTTGCTTAATGTAAAGATATACTCATTCAGCTACAAAAAAAGCGGTATTCCCGGTGATGACTCTTCCAACGGAGGAGGTTTTGTGTTTGACTGCCGTTTTATCTATAACCCGGGCAGGGAAGAATCCTTTAAAACACTCACCGGTAAGGATACAGCTATTATTGATTTTCTGGATAAGAATGAAGTTATGCAGGATTTCCTTAAAAGTGTTTTTTCTATCTCATCAGCAGCAGTAGATAATTACCTTTTTCGTAATTTCACCAATTTGATGTTCAGTTTTGGATGTACAGGCGGTCAGCACCGTTCGGTTTACTCCGCAGAAAAGCTTGCGAATTATCTTAAGCAAAAGTACGCCAATAAATTAACTGTAACTGTTTTGCATAATGAATTTCCTGAATTAAACAGGTAACGGTCAGACTTTAGTCAATAAAAAATAATATATACAGGAAAGTAATTCATAAGATTGGATAAATCAAACTCCAGCCTTCAGATACTGGAAAAAAAGACCTTTACACTCCATTTAATTTCACAGGTATTTAACGGAATTGCTATAGGCATTATCCTGCTGCAGGATGTTATTTTAAAAAAGACCTTAGGTGGCAGTAATTTCCAGGTAATGATACTGACCTTCCTTGTCAGCTCATCGTTTTTATTTTCCATTTACGGCAGCGAGCTTGTTAACCGCTCGCGCAGCAGGGCGAGGACCATTTTAATAATTGGCGTTGCTGCAAAGTTCTTCCTTATAATTATTCCGTTATTCGATAACCCTGTTTTTTATATCACATGTATAGCTATCGGAGCTTATCTTGATGCCCTGCTGCTTTCAATTTGGAACATTGTTTTTAAACATAACTATACTGATAAGAACAGAAGTAAACTGTATTCATATGCATCTTCGCTGCAGACAGTTTTTGTTGTTATTGTGACTACTGTGACCGGTTACTTTCTTGATATAAACGGTAACATATATAAGCTCATATTCCCAATTGCGGGAGTATTCGGCATACTTGTTTACTGGAACCTCGCCAAAATGATCACTCTAAGTATGGACGATTATTCCGGCAAAGATAAAGATCATAAGTCACATTACAACCTAAGACTTATAAAAGATATCGCAATACTGCCATTAAGAAATACCCTCAGGATATTCAAAGAAAATAAAGCGTTCCTTAGATTCGAAGCGTATTTCTTTTTATACGGAATGGCATTCATGGTGCTCTCCCCCGTTATTCCGGTTTTCCTTGTGGATGACCTGAAACTTTCATACTCACCAATTTCATTTGCAAAAGGAATGATATTTCATACTGCCTTAATTCTCGTTACCCCTATAATGGGAAGGTATCACGGAACGGGCAATCCGACAAAATTCTGCGGTTATGTTTTCAGCATGCTTGCATTATTTCCATTAGTATTGGTTTCGGCTAAATACTTCGCGGCAGCAGGACTCATAACAAACACAGAAATTACGGTCTATATATCATACTTTATTTTTGGATTCGCTATGAGCGGAGTTACTATTGCTTGGACTCTAAGCTCGATTTTCTACGCTCCCAAAAATGAGGTTTCCAACTACCAGGCGGTTCATATTACGCTTACCGGTGTTCGCGGCGTGTTCAGTCCCGCCCTGGGCTATGCCGTAATGAAGATATTCGAGATCGAGTATTCCTTCTATCTTTCAGCGTTTTTATTCATGCTTGGGGGAATAATGATGTGGAAAGAAAGTAAAAAACTTACTAAAAACTGACTTGAAGGTTTTAAAAAAAGCTGTAATTTTGTATGACTTTACCAAAAGTACGGGCGGTTAGCTCAGCTGGTTCAGAGCGCTTGCCTTACAAGCAAGATGTCGGGGGTTCGAATCCCTCACTGCCCACAAGCTCAGATGTTACAATCTGAGCTTTTTTATACATAACAAGATGTCGGAACCCGTTTCCCGAAGGGACTCCTTCAGAGCAAACCCTCAACCCCACATTCAAAGACGCTATTTATAGCGTCTTTTTTGTTTTATATTCATTAGCTCAACTGATTCCAGAGCGTCCGGCAATTGCCGGACAAGATGTCGGTCAACGACTTTTGAGTCGTTGACTCGAAGAGAGGTTCTCCCAAAGGGACTCCTTTGGAGGAATCCCTCACTGCCCACATTCAAAGACGCTATTTATAGCGTCTTTTTTGTTTTGTATCGGTTAGCTCAACTGATTCCAGAGCGTCCGGCAATTGCCAGACAAGATGTCGGTCCAAGACTCTATGAGTCGTTGACTCGTAGAGGGGTTTCACGCAGTGACTCCCTTGGAGTTGACCCTTCACGAAGGGACCACTTTGTCGCACTGCCCACAGAAAAAGCTCAAATCAAGAGATTTGGGCTTTTTTGTTATAACACTCATCCGATGTCTCAAAGTCATCGGATGAATAATGCAATAGGATGGGGTGAGAAATCAATGCACCATAAACTTTGCCATGGCTGATTTGTGCAGCTTGCCTTTTTTGTTCAGATATACCTTTATCATCACAAATATTATAGGTGTTACAAAGAGTACATGAATTGCTGAGGTAACAACTCCGCCTATCATTGGGACTGCAATTGGTTTTGCAAGGTCAGCCCCTGTACCGGTTGCCCACATGATCGGGATCAACCCTATTAAATTCACAGCTACAGTCATAAGTTTAGGTCTAAGCCTTAATACAGCGCCATCTTTGGTTGCCTGAATAATATCCTGTGTGGTCACAATATCATTTTTTTCGATCATCTTTTTATCAAGCGCTTCATGGAGGTAAATTACCATTACTACACCTGTTTCAACAGCCAGTCCGTATAATGCAATAAACCCGACCCAAACCGCCACAGAAAAGTTATAATCAAGCACTGCCATTAAATACACTCCGCCTATAAGCGCAAACGGAACTGAAAGCATTACAAGAATTGATTCAAGGAAATTCTTGAATACCATAAACAGCATTACAAATATTATCAAAAAAACTATCGGCATAACTATTTCAAGGCGTTCTTTCGCTCTTATCTGGTTTTCCCACTGCCCGCTCCACGAATAATAATAGCCTTTAGGTAAATTTGGAGCAAATTCTTTATCCAAAACGTCCTTTGCTTCATTCACAAATCCGCCCATATCACGTCCTCTTACATTCAGGAATACAATTGAACGAAGCATATTATTTTCACTCGAGATCATCGGCGGTCCGGATGTTACTCTTATATCCGCCAATTCACCAAGCGTTATCTGGAAAGTATTACTGCCGGAACTGCCGGTTGGCGCACCCCCCATTCCCGAGCCGTCATCACCCTGGCTGGAAGAACCAACTGTTACAAGTATATTTTTTAGTTTATCGATATCTTCCCTGTAATCCCTGAAGTATCTTACACGTATCGGAAATCTTCTTCTGCCTTCAACTGTATTGGAAATATTTTCACCGCCAATTGCTGTTTCAATAACATCCTGCACATCGCCAACATTCAAACCATACCTTGAAATCGCATCACGCTTGATATCTATATCAATATATTTTCCGCCTTGAGTTCTTTCCGCAAATACATCGGCAGCACCATTGACCTTCTTAACGATCTCCTCGGCATTTATCGCCAATCTTTCGAGCGTATCAAGGTTATCACCAAAGATTTTAATTCCAAGGTCAGTTCTTACACCGGTTGAAAGCATGTTTATCCTGTTAATAATTGGCTGAGTCCATGCGTTACCAACACCGGGTATCTGCATTTTCGAGTTGAGCTCTGCTATAATATCGTTCTTTGTCAGCCCTTCCCGCCATTCAGATTTATCTTTAAGTATAATAATTGTCTCTATCATATTCATTGGCGCGGGGTCAGTCGGTGTATCAGCCCTGCCAACCTTACCCAATACATGGGCAACTTCAGGAACCGATTTAATTATCTTATCCTGCATCTGCATTATTCTTTTTGCTTCTGTGATTGAAACATTAGGCAGGGTCGTAGGCATAAATAAAAGACTTCCTTCATCTAGCGAGGGCATAAATTCAGAACCGCGGTTCATAACTAACGGAATGGTTATCAATAATGCCAATACATTTATGGCAAGGGTTGTTTTGCGGTATTTAAGCGCAAGATTCAGAACCGGTTCATATAACATTCTGAAGAATTTCGAAACAGGATTTTTATGTTCAGGATAAAATTTTCCCCTCATGAATAATGTCATAAGCATGGGGACAAGTGTTATGGTAATAATTGCAGAACCTGCCAGTGCGAATGTCTTAGTGAATGCCAGCGGGTGGAACAGTTTTCCTTCCTGACCTTCCAGCATAAATACGGGCAAAAATGACACAACAATTATGCCGATAGAAAAGAAAATTGCTCTGCCAACTTGTTTGGCAGATCTAATTGAAATTTCAGTATAGTCTATGGTCTCACCCCGCTCAGACGCAATAGCAATATTCCTGTAAGCATTTTCAACCATTACTATCGATGAATCAACCAGTACACCAATTGAAATAATGAGACCACCCAGGCTCATAATATTGGATGTAATATTAAATTGTTTCATCAATATAAATGCAATCAATACAGATACAGGTATTTCAATAATTATCCTGATAGCGCTTCTCCAGTGAAATAAAAATATCAATACTATCAGGCTTACAACAATTGCTTCCTCAATTAATGAATGCTTTAGAGTATCAATTGCATTATCAATTAATGTACTTCTATCGTATGATGTTTCTATCTTTACACCTTCGGGCAGCCCTTTTTCAAGCTCTTTAAGCTTTTCTTTAACCCGTTCTATTACCACAGAAGCATTTTCACCATAACGCATAACAATGATCCCGCCAACAACTTCACCTTCACCGTTCATATCCAGTAAACCGCGCCTGGTATCACCGCCTATCTGCACAGAACCAAGATCTTTTATTCTAACAGGTACGCCAAACTTTGTATCTTTAATCGTAATTGCTTCAATATCTTCAGGTGATTGTATATAGCCTTTGCCCCTGATAAAAAATTCCTTATCGCTTGATTCCAGATTTTTCCCGCCAACATCCTTATTGCTGTTTCTTATCGAGTTCACAACATCATTAATACCAATGCCATATGATGAAAGCTTTGCCGGATCGATATCAACCTGGTATTGCTTGATAAATCCGCCAATGGAAGCAACTTCAGCAACACCTTCAACCGAAGTCAATTGGTATTTCAGGAAATAATCCTGCAATGCTCTAAGCTCACCAAGATCATATTTATCGCTTTTTAAATGATACCAGAATACATGACCAACGCCGGTTCCATCGGGACCCATAACAGGCGTTACCCCCTGTGGCAATGTACTTTGTACCTGGTTCAGTTTTTCAAGTACACGGCTTCTTGCCCAGTAAACTTCTGCATTATCTTCAAATATCACATAAATAAAGCTCATACCAAACATTGATTGCGAACGAACAGCCCTTACTTTTGGAATACCCTGCAGATTTTGAGTTAATGGATATGTTATCTGGTCTTCAATAATCTGCGGACTTCTTCCCATCCACTCAGTAAATACAATAACCTGGTTCTCAGATAAGTCCGGTATGGCATCAACCGGAGTATTATAGACTGACCATATTCCAAATCCCGCTATCACAAGATATGCAACCAATATCAGGAAACGATTTCGCGCGGAAAATTCTATTATTTTTTCAATCATGCTTGTAAATCAAATTTATTTATTTGTATTTATTAACATTATTACAGCCATCATAGCTACCATTACACCACCCATTATGATCCAAAAGCCAGTTGAACCCATACCCATCATTCCCATCATCCCTTTATCGTGCTCCATATCAGCTTGATTGTTATTTTTGACATTTGTATTGAAACTAAAGCTTAAATTATTAACAGCATTATCCTCACTTATCTGGTTGAATGTGAATTTAAGAACATGATTTCCTTCTTTTTTGAATTTTATCTGCGCAGAATATTTACCATTAAGCAGTATCATTCTATTTACAGCCAGCGTGCTATCAATATTCAATATGCTTAAGCTAACATTTGCAGTATCAACCTGAATGGAAGAAGTTAATTTCAAACTTAGAATATAAGAGGAGTCTTTAATAAACTCATCAGTTTCCGATAGAACTTCTGCTGTATAATGAGAGTTTTGGGTTACAAACAACACATTAATATTTTCACTATTATTTATACTGTGTTCATGCTGTGCAAAAACACAATTAAATGTTGTAAAAAGAATAGTTATTAAAAACGATTTTGACATATAGTTATCCATTTTCTATTTTTTTTGCATTGGCGGACACTTTATACTACCAAAAGAACAAAACACGCAGCAATCATCATTATTTGGTTTAAGCAACGTATGGCAATTTTCACATTCATAAAAATGAAGGCATGAGTTTTCCGGCATTACTTCTTCTTTTGAACTTAAACAATATGGACAGGTGATAACTGAATATATATTTTTATTCATTTTTCCTTTTTTAGAAATTTTATCTGTTCTATTTGCAGTATGAATCTTTCTTTGAATCTTTTAAAAACATATAATCCAAATGATATAAAGAATAATAAGACTGATTTGCCTACTAGTACTTCCATATCAACTATTATTTATTACGTCAAAACCACTTTCTGTAATAGCATCTAAGATTTCTTTTCTTTCAATTTTCTCAGAGTTGTATTCAACATATAATGAGCCAAGTTTCACTTCATACTTATCAACCGGAAGTTTTTTTATTACTTCATCAATTGATTTTATGCAGTGGTCACAGGTCATTCCTGCAATATTAATAGTTTCGGTTATCATCTCAATAAATTTTAAATTTATAATTAATGTTTATGCATACAGCCTTTGCATCCTTTATGATCCATAGCTTTATCATTTTTTACATCGCCTTTAACATCTGATTTCTCGCTGTTTTCTTTTAACTCAAGATCCATACCGCATTTTGGACATGAGCCCGGTTTATCTGAAATGACCTCTGGATGC
>CAZQYL010000003.1:0-27031 GCA_964597425.1 uncultured Ignavibacteriales bacterium
AAAATTTCACCATATTATCCTTTTTATAAAACATTATGGTAAATACTTTCCCGCCCAATACTTCATTCCTGAATTCTACCTTAATGCTTCCCGGGGCTATCTGAGAACTTGCAGCCCCGGTTGATATTATTACTACTATTAGAACTAAAATTATTTTTTTCATTTTTACAATTATTTCACTAATACCATTTTCTTAACATCTGTGAATTTTGGAGTTGTTATCCTGTAAAAATACGCACCGCTTGAGAGATTGCTGCCTTCAAACCTGACCGAATGTGATCCGGCTGAATACATTTTGTTTTTTTCAATTGTATTAACCAGCCTGCCTGATATATCAAACACTTCAATTGTCACTTCATCACTTACCGGAAGATCAAAGCGGATAGTTGTTGAAGGATTGAACGGATTCGGATAGTTTTCAAGTAATTGATAAGCAGAAGGTATATTTCCGGAAGGTTCACCAATTGCTGTTAATACCTGTGATTTAAATACTCCCCTGCCAAATGTTGCAACGTATAGATTGCTATTATTGTTTTCAAATGTCAAACCCATAATATATGGAACCCTGGGTAAACCATTCGAATAGTTATACCAATTTGCACCACCGTTGCCGGTAACAAAAACCCCAAAATCCGAACCAATATAAATTATATTATCGTTGGATTTATTTGTAAGCAGGTTTCTTGCATTAATCAAATTTGGAAGGTTACCTGTTATATCTATCCATGTAGAGCCATTGTTAGTTGACTTAAAGACCCTGCCGCCTGATGTACCCGATACTGTACAAAAAATGTTATTCACACTAGAACCTTTATCAAAATCAGTAACAACAACGTTTGGTGGAAACACTGTAAGCGTTGGGGTTTCCCAGTTATTAATTGACGGATTATACCTGCGTAATAGTGGATTATTGGCATATTCACTGCTTGCCATTAAATAACCATTTGTGTAACCCATTTTGCCGATAGGATTCGCACCAAAAGGAGTAGATAACCCCAATTGTGACCATGTTGATGCTGAAGTTGACCTGATATATGCAGTTTGCCCCATGTGAGTATAGAAATTCGTTCCCTCAAAGAAAAAATCTTTTGGCGGTAATTGCCCGAATACAGTCGATCCCGCCTGGATACCTTGCGCAAATCCCAGCCATGGATCACCAATAGGTGCCCCTACAAGTTTTCTCTGCAGTCTGTTATCACCTCCTGCACCGTACTCAACGCTCATGTACTGGTATCCGCCCTGCTGGAAGTATACGCCGCCATCACAGCATGTCAAAGCGGTCCAGTTGAACAAATTATCATACCCTGCTGCAAGACCGTTGTCCTGCAGACCGGTCCATATTGTATTTGGTATACTTGGACTTGAATAAATAGCATACGATTGTGCCAGTTGCAGGAACTGGTTACCAAAAGTATTCCAGTTTACTCCACTGTTAGTTGATCTGTAAACGCCACCATCATTTACCTCATATAAAACAGTGTTGCTATAAGGATGAATCTTATGAACATCTGCATGGGTTGGGCTGCTCAGACTCCATGTACTCCCGTCGTCAGTTGAATAAAATGTAACACCGGCGTTAAAACCGATAAAAACTCTTGTAGTTGTAACCCCAATACCCTGATTATAAAATGATTGTGCGCCGTCAGAAGTGGGTAAATTCTTCTGTGTCCAGGTTGCGCCTTTATCTGTTGAAAACCAAAGTCCCAAAAACTGTCCATCATTTTTACCAACATAAGCAAATGTTTTATTGGGTGCTGCAGGATTGGTAGCAAGTGAAATCCTCTGGTCTAAAGAAGTGTTATACCCCGGTAGTGAAACAAGATTAAAGTTTAATCCGCCGTTTGTGCTTCTGAATACACCTGCACCATTTCTGGCCATCAAGACATTGGTAGTATCGGGCAAAATTAAATTGGTATATGTAATAACATCTGTGATCAACCCCGGAGTATATGCAAGAGAAAAACTTGATCCCCCGTTAGTTGTTTTGTATAGTCCCGCATCCGAAGCGATGAATACATGATTTTTATTGTATACATTAACTTCAATCTTAGCAATATTTCCGGAACCTGTTAATGGAATACTTGTCCAGGTGTTTCCTCCATTAGTGCTTTTATACACTCTGCCTATCTGAATTCCCGCTCCGTTGAAAGGAGCCCCTGTAGAAAACCACACAGTATTATCAGCAGCAAGCTGCGAACATGCAATAGAACTTACCGAGGGACACGAAAGCGTATCCAACAGAATTACCCAGGAATTTCCTGCATCAGAAGACTTCCACAGACCTCCGCTTGCGCCCCCGCAAAACATTATATTAGGATTATCTCCAAACATATCAAAACTTATAACCCTGCCGGAATTTTGCAGATTCTGACCAATGTCATATACGCCAAGTGGTCCCACTCTTGACCAGCTATCTAGAAGATTATCCCCCGGAAGATTCTCCCCTAATTCATTGAATGTTCCTTTTGTTCTGATAAATTCATCTCTTTCAGCAGATACTTCACTAATCGTTTTAGGTAAATAAAAACTTTTCATGTTGCTTTCTTTAAATTCTTTCCGTTCCTCTTTTCCAATTTTGCGTGCTTCATCTTCAGAAACCTGTTGTTTTATTCCCAGATCATCCACTTTAAAATACCCTGTATCGGTTGGATGGTTCTTATAGAAAAATATACCAGTTAATATCAGGAGTATTAACGGCAAACCTGTAAATAATACCCGCCGTTTTTTTGTTAAATTTCTCATAAATCCTCCATATGAGTTTTGGTTTATGTTCAATATTTTAATTTTTGTTCTTTTTTTTCTAATATCTGTTTGTAAAGCAAAATGCACGATTGTGTTAGAACTCCGTCTACATCGCTGCCGGTTAATTCCTGCAGGCTTTTTATCAGATTATGTGTTGATACCTTCAGCCTGTATCCCTTTGATGTTCGAAGCTCTTTCTTCTTCGTCTCTGAATCTTCAATTTTCATACTTCAGCTGTCTTTATTTTCCTGTGCACGTAAATGTGCAACACTGCGAAGATAGTGCATCATGTATGTGCACAGCAAAGAAAGTTTAAGTTGATTTTAAACAGGATTTATATAGTGAATTCTAAATAAATTGTGTTTAGGGGCTATTTTCGCTATTTTGCCGCAGTTTCTTTAAACGGGATTTTTATGAAAGAAAACAAGCTGTACCGCCTGCTTAGCTCACTTTCTGATGATGAGTGGAAAGCCTTCGAAAAGTTCACCGCATCTCCTTACTTCAACTTGGGCAGAAATTATTTACCGCTATTCAAGCTGTTTAGAGCATACACAAAAAAAGCCAACCCCCGCGGACTTCCTGATGATGAAACTATCTACTCAAAGCTCTATCCCGGAAAGCCTTTTAACAAAAGTGTTATAAGTACAATGCTAAGCGGTTTTACAAAACTGACTGAAAGCTTTTTGGTTCAAACAGATTATGATACATTTGGGGAAGGAAAAGAAATTGCTCTTTTAAGGCAGTTTGAAAAAAGGAACTTTGACGACCTTTTACTGAAAGAAGTTGCCTTGAAAATGAAAAAGAATGAAGATAAACCATTTGACCTTTACAAACTTGAATTCTTTAAATCAATTCAGGATTACCTTGTAAGAACTTCATACAAGTCGATCTATGATAAAAAAATAGAAAGTCCCGTGATAAGACGCGCTGATTATTCTTTTTTTGTTTTCTACCTCAATATGCTGAATGAAGAGCGCGACCTGAGAGTAATGAAAAGTATGCTTAACAAGAATAATCCCGGAAGGTTATCTGCACTTATGGTGAAGAATATCAGCAGTAATTACGTGCTTTCTTACATTGAAGAAAACTACCCATCACTTTCGGGCACTCTTGGATTGCTAATAAGGTGTTATGTAAGCAGAGATTACTATGAGATCAAGGAGCTGTTCACTCTGAACTACCAACAGCTGGAAGCAACACTTGCAAGAAATATTTCCTATGTCATAGAAGGATTACTGTTTGACCTTCTGGCGGAAGGAAAAAGAGAGTACCTGCGTGAAAGGTTCCTGTTCATAAAGTTTTGTATGGAAAATGATCTGCTTGTTGACAAACGAAGCGGCATAATCCCCGCGCAGCCTGTTGATAATGCGATCTATTACGCTTTATGGAACAAAGAGTATGAGTGGCTTGTTTTCTTTATTAACAAATACAAAAAAGCGCTGCCGGCAGATATTAAAAATGAACTCATGCGGTATGCAAACCTGTGTGTACTATACGGCAAAAAAATGTATAAAGAAGCGCTCAAAGAGATCAAGATGATGGGAAATGCATCATTTGCGGTAAAATGGAGAGTGCGAAGCATAGAACTGCAGATACTGTTTGAGATCAAAGACTTTGAGTCTATTGATTTTGCCATCGAAAATTTTCAGAAATTCATAAGGAACGAGAAAGTATCAGAACATTTTGAAAAAATGCTGAAAGCAAATATTAACGCATACAAAGCATTCATTAAAGCATATCAGGATAACAACACGGCTGAATACAGTTTTATTGCCAAGAAACTCAGTGATGAAATTCCTTCTCAATTTGGCGACTGGATACTTGAAAAAATCTCAGGTATGAACAATTAGCCGGTTTCCCCATGGAGTTGTCACAACAGTCTAAAATACTGTTCTAACAATATGGCCGGTTTCATAACCGCTTTTTAACATAATCATAATATTAAGCTTATTAATTTTAACAAAATTTGTATTTGAAAGTGTAATAATTATTTTATATTTTAGGTAAATGCTAAATACAACAATATCTTTAAAAGCCCCTCAATTCTCATTTTCGAACTCAGCCCCGGTAAAATTCATAAAATTATTCAAATATGAATTGATCAAAGTCGTTATCTTCCTGTTTATATTTTTTGCCTCAGTCTATTATGTAAATTCTGAAAGCAAAGAATATTACCGTTCGGATTTTTCGGTTGTAAAATAGGAACTTAAGTAATTCTTAATTCCTGTTTCAATTCTCTGAAAAAGATCTGTTTATTTTCATATAACACAGTGTAAATCCCCTGTTTTCCCGCAATTTTTTTCAAATTGTATTTAATTACTATCTTTCGTAATTTTCCCTAAAATTATACTAAAATTATGCCCAAAATTAAATATATTTTCAATTTATCTTTATTTTTAATCATAATTGCATCGTTTTCAGGATGCGGTTATAACTCGCTTGTTGAGCAGGATGAAAAAGTTAACCAGGCCTGGGCACAGGTAGAAAACCAATACCAGCGCAGAGCCGATCTTATTCCCAACCTTGTAAAGACCGTGCAGGGTTACGCCGATTTTGAAAAGGGCGTTTTGACCGAAGTTACAGAACTCCGTTCAAGGGTAGGACAGATAAAACTATCCACAGATGACCTGAGTGATGAAGAAAAGTTCAAACAATTCTCAGATGCCCAGGATAAACTCTCCGGCGCGCTATCGCGTTTACTGGTTGTTGCTGAAAATTATCCGCAGCTTAAAGCCAACGAGAATTTCCTGCAGCTTCAGTCACAGCTGGAAGGCACCGAAAACCGGATTTCGGTTGAAAGGAAAAAATTCAATGAAGCCGTACAGGAGTATAATACTTCCGTTCGCAGATTCCCGATGCTTATTACCGCGAAAATTATGGGCTTTAAAGAAAAGCAGTATTTTAAATCAGCACCCGGAACAGATAAAGCCCCTGATGTGAATTTTGATTTCGATAAGAAGAAAGAAAATAAGTAAGTAAAAAGGCAGAAGTAAAAAAGCTAAAATGCAGATTTAATGTTTTCATTTATTTGCTTCTCTTTGGAGTGCATTGACTGTGTCAATGCTAAATAAAAAAGGAAAAATACTATATGCAGGCAGTTGTGATGGCCGGCGGATTCGGCACAAGGCTAAGACCGCTTACGGCGAATATTCCGAAACCAATGACACCCCTTTTAAACAAGCCTATCATTGAGCATATTATCGAGCTTCTCAAAAAGCATGAGATAACCGATATTGTAATGATACTTTATCACCAGGCTGAAATTATCCGTGATTATTTTAAGGATGGCAAAAAGTTCGGGGTCAAAATTCAATATGTAAAACCCGATGCCGACTACGGCACTGCCGGCGCTGTTTACTGCGGATATGAGCTTATCAACGACCGCTTCATAATCATCAGCGGTGATGTTGTTACTGATTTTGATCTCTCGCAGGCAATTAAGTTTCACGAAAAAAAGAACTCGGTATCTACTCTTGTACTTACCCGCGCAAAAAACCCGCTGCAATTTGGTATTGTGCTAACTGATAAAGAAGGAAAGATCACAAAGTTCTTCGAAAAGCCTTCATGGTCAGAAGTTTTCAGCGATACCATCAATACCGGCATTTACGTACTCGAAAAAGATACCCTCGGACTGGTCCCTAAGGCAAGGGGCAATAAAGCTGACTGCGATTTTTCAAAGGATCTTTTCCCATACCTGCTTAAGCATAAAATGCCGTTATACGGCGCTACGCTTGGCGGCTACTGGCGTGATGTGGGCTCTTTGGATGATTACATTAAAACAAACCTCGAAGCACTCAAAGGTAAAATTGATCTGCCACTGGCAAAAGGACTGCTGAAAAATGGTAACATTATTGCATCCACTGCCAAAATATCTGCCGGCGCAAAAGTGATAAATTCGGTTCTTGGTTCAAAATGCTATGTTGCCCCGGGGGCTGTTGTAAAAGATTCAATATTATGGAATAACGTTTCAATCGAAGATAATTCAAGGGTCACTCATGATGTGATCTGCGATAATGTAAGGATTAGAACAAATTGCCGTGTGAACGAAAATGTGTTTCTTGGCAGTAATGTTGTAGTCGGCAATAACGTCACTATTCGCAGTGATGTAAAGATATGGCCGCAAAAGAATGTTGACAGCAATTCCATTGTTACAAAAAACCTCATCTGGGAAGAAAGATGGAAAGATACCCTTTTCACTGATTCCCGGATAACCGGATTGAGCAACATAGAAATAACCCCTGATTTCAGTGCGAAGCTTGGTATGGCGTACGGCGTTTTTGCGGGGCTTGAGTCAAAGATCCTCATATCCCGTGATATTGATAATGTCTCATTGATGATAAAAGGTGCAATAACTTCCGGGCTGCTTTCAAGCGGCGTAACGGTGCTTGATTACCAGACCACTCCTATTCCTATACTGCGGCAGGAGCTCGGCAAAGGCAAAGCCTCCGGGGGGATATTCGTTAGGAAATCACCGTTTGATTCATCAAGGTGCGATATAATATTTTTTGATTCCAACGGGAAAGATCTATCTTCAGCAAAAATTAAATCGATCGAGCGGCTCTGCATTTCAAGCGATGCCCGTCCTATTCCGTTTGATAAGATCGGCTCCATTAATTACGCCGAAAGAACTTATGAAAGCTACAGTGAGCGCTTCATTTCGCTGCTTGATAAGGAAATTATCAACCGCAGGAAATTCCGCATTGCTATAAACTTTTCTCACGGCATAACCTCTACTATTCTGCCTAACATACTGGGTGATTTTAATATTGAGCTTGTTACGCTTGATTCACACCTTGATTCAGCAAAACAATCGCGTTCACCCGAAGAATTTAAAACGGCCCTACAGCAGCTTTCATACATTGTTACATCACTTAAATACGATGCCGGATTCCTTATTGATGCCGGCGGTGAAAAGATCTACCTGGTTGATGATACAGGCAAAATTCTGAGTTATGACCGTTTCCTTAGCCTGGTTGTATATATGTACCTGACTCTTTATCCTAAAACAAAAAAGATTGCCGTACCTATACAGGCCTCCGGTGAAATTGATATTGTTGCGAAAAAATACTTCACCGATATTGTGCGTGTTAAAGATTCACACTTTGCTATCATGAACGCCACTGCGGATCCTGATGTTGAGCTTGCAGGTGGCACAAAAGGAGGCGTTATCTTCCCCGAGTTCTCATTTGCAACAGATGGTATGTTTTCGATCATGAAGATTCTCGAGCTTGCAGCCAGGTCGCACAAAAAGCTGAGCGAGATAGAAAAGAAAACCCCCCTGCTTTATATGGCAAAGAACAATGTGTTCTGTTCGCTTGACCAGAAAGGAAAGATAATGCGCCGCCTTGTTGAAGATTCCGAAGGCCTGAGAAGGCAAATGATAGACGGTATTAAAATATTCTTTGATGAATATACGTGGGTGCTCTGCATTCCCGATAGTGAAAGGGAAATATTCCATGTTAACGCAGAAGCAAAAACGCACAAACGCGCCGAGCAGCTGGTAAAAGAGTATTCGCAGAAGATAAAAAAATATCACGGCTAAGTGCATGCTGAATTTACTGTGCTTCAAAAATAAACGATCTGATTGTTAAGAACATCCATAAATAATTTTCGCGGAAAGCGTATGCCTGTTATAGGCGCACCTTCGGTTAAAGGCGATAGAGACTCAATGCTTTACAGCGAAAACTTCTTCAAAGAAGAGCTTGTTCTTAATCTCAGGGCCAGAGTGCTTGCTATATGCATCTTCCTTTATTACTTTGTTGAAAACGGAACCATGGGGCTTGTGCCCGCTAAATTTTACCTTGTTTACCGAAGCGTCAGGATATCTGACCTGCTGCTTTACGGGATGGTTATATATTCATTTTTTTCATACCGTGAATATAAAGACCTTTTTAAAAGTAAACCCTTTCTTATAGCAAAAATATTCCTTGCATACCTGCTATTTGAATTTGCCGTCAGCTATGTGAGATACAGCTTTAATCCACTGGAATATTTTTTCAGGCTTAAAGGCATATGGACCTCGTTCCTGGTATTTCCATACCTCCTGCTGGTTAAAAGGGGCGGACTCCCGTTCCTGATAAAGATCATTTTTCCTGTTGCGGTAATTTCAAATACACTGTATATAATTACTGCGCTCACGGGAATTCCGTTCCTTCCTGATGTTTCTATCATTAAACAAAGGTTACCGGGCGATATTGAAGTTTACAGGGTTTTCGGGGGAACTTTCTTCGGAGAGCTGTTCTTCCTTGGAATAGTTTACTACTGGATAACAAAACGTTTTAAGTTCTGGCAAATGGGACTTGTTGTCCTTTTCATTATACCTCACGTGCTGGCGTTCGGAAGGCTTGCATGGGTTGGTTTTGTTTTTACCATACTGGTTATGATAGTTATCAACTCCATGAACAAGCGGAACTATCACATTCTCTTAAGGCAGGCTGTCCTCCTGATAATTATGGGTATCAGTATATCTTACGCGTTCATAAAATTCATACCTGAATCTGATTTTTACCTTGATGCACTCAACGCAAGGGTGTTCCAGGGGCAGGAAGATGTTAAACATGATGAGGGTACCTACGGTACCCGTGTTATAATGCAGAACAATGCGCTTGTATACCTGTGGATGAACAGCGATATATTTCTGGGTGTAGGTTTTCATCCTATGTGGGTGCTGGGACCTGAATCCCGCGAGGAGGCTATAATTTACGGTGCCTTCTGCGATGTGAGCTGGCCTTCAGTGCTTGCGGCATACGGCGCTGTTGGATTTTTGATAACGCTGATCATTCAATTCTACTATATGTTTCTTGCTTTTAAAATTATAAGGCACTCACCCCAGGTGAGTTTATATACTTATATTATTCTACTTCTCTTTACCAAGCTTGTTTTTGATAGCACCATCGGTTTTTCGTATGTGTTTGTATCAACCGGGTTGTGGGGATTTTTTACGGGGCTGAACATTTATGTGCCCGTACTTGTTTACATGTATGAGGATTACAAAAAACGGGGAATTTTAAAATAATAATATTAATTCTTAATATTTGGTAGTCAGGCTTGCAAATAATTTCAGGGTAACGGCGGGCAAGAAGCCCTCTGATAAGCAGAGTTTCAGCGAGGTCCTGGTAGAAAGGAACTACCTTACGCTGAACGCAAAACTTCTGGCGTGGGGAATCTTCCTGATCTTCTTTTTTGAAAACGGTACGCTTGGACTTATACCCAAACAGTTTTACTTCGTATACAGAAATATGCGTATTTCTGATTTCCTTCTGTATGCACTGGCGGCGTATGCCCTTTTTAATGTAAAGGAATACCCGAAACTGTATAACAGCCGGGCGATGCTCATACCAAAGATACTCCTTGTGTATTTTCTCTTCCAGTTTGTGGTAAGCTCTATGATGTATGATTACAACTTCATCGAGCTCTTCTTCAGACTGAAAGGTATCTGGATGTGTTTTCTAATTTTTCCCTTTCTGCTGCTTATCAAACGCAGAGCGCTTGGTTACCTGATAAAAATAATGCTTCCTGTTGCCATAGTCTCTAACTTACTCTACATTCTTTCTGCCGTAACTGGCATTGCGTTTCTGCCGGATATCGGTATTTCAGAACAGAACCTTCCCGGCGGACTGAAAGTATTCAGGGTATATGGCGGAACGTTTTACGGCGAGCTTTTCTTTCTTGGTTTTATTTATCAGTGGATGACCAAACGGTTCAGGGTTTATCAGCTCTTCCTTGCTATATTGTTCATCATTCCGCACATACTTGCGTTCGGCAGATCTGCCTGGGTTTATTTCACATTGACTATTATTATTATGCTGGTTTGGTATTCCCTTAAGAAGAAAGAATTCAAACTTGCCATAAGGCAGATATTGCTGATGCTGATACTTATCTTCGGGCTTATATACTCGTTTACCCGGTTTGTTCCTCAGTCAGATTACCTGTTTGAAGCTATTGAAGCAAGGGTGGAGCAGGGACAGGAAGATATCAAATACAAAGAAGGAACTTTTGGAACGCGTATTGCGAATATTGACGCGCTTCTATCGCTGTGGCAAAGCAGCAATATTTTCATCGGGATAGGTATGCACCCGCTGTGGGTTGTAAAACCCGAAACCGTAGAAGAAAATATTTATGCCTGGGGGTTCTCTGATGTCGGATGGGCTTCCGTTTTAACTGCCTACGGACTCATCGGCTTTATTCTGGCGGTTCTTTTCCAGGTCTATTATTTCGTAATATCGCTTAAGGTTATGAAGAATGCTGTATATAATGACCTGCTGGTGTTCTTTGTCCTTGTGTTCATTTCAAGATTATTTTTTGATACTGTAATTAATTACTCTTATTCCGGTCTGTCTGTCGGGTTGTGGGGATTCTGGTCAATCACTTTCTATATTGCTGCGCTGGTGGTGAAGTACGAAAATATTAACGAACGCTATGAACTATGATGAAATTTAACATTCTGAAAGCTGTCATATGATAAAAAAGCTTATTACTGAAAAAAAGAAAACGCTTCTTGCCGGAGCAACCCTGTTGTTTGCAGCCCTGTACGTTTTCCTGCGGATAGTTAAGCCAACCGAAATTCTCAGAAGCCTCTTCAATTACACAATTAATAATCCCGAAAAAATTGATAAGCTGTTTTACAAACAGGCAATTGGCCTGATAGTGCTTTCTGCGGTATCGCTTTTTATTGTATGGTTCATCAAAACAGAATATTATACAAAACTCAAAAGCCTAGTTTCTGCGGCTTTTGAAAAGTTCCTCAATCTGCTTAATATTTATACGCTTCTTGCGGCCGTATTGATCTACATTGCTGTTTTATTCCCGCTGGCTGTTTCTCATTACGACCTGGGTTATGATGAAGCTGTATACCTTGAGTACGCAAAATACTTTGCCAAAACAGCGGTTGTATATATTAACCTGAATGAAAAAATTATCCTGGTTGATACAATTGCAATGCTTCCGTATTACGTAGCTTCATTGCCGCTTTTTTGGCTTAACTTAACTGATCTCTGGCACTTTAAGGCAATTTCAACATTATTATCGCTTGCAGCCCTCATCTTTCTTTTCAGGATAAGTAAAAAGCTGTATGGCTCCGTTGCCGCAATTTTGTTCATATTTTTTCTTGGCGTACAGCCTGGCTTTGGATTTATCGCTTCATCATATTTTGGCGAGCTGCTTCAGGCAGCATTCCTGCTGTACGGATTTTACTTCGCCTTTTCTGACCCGAAGAGCATTGATTCAGGAAAGAAACTGATTACTTCGGCTTTGCTTATTTCTGTTGCGGTTCACACTAAATTCCAGGTTGCGTTTATTATAACATTCACATTGCTTGCTCTATATATTCAAAGCCGTCAAAAAGGAGTGCTTAAATTACTTGGATACACTATTCTTTTTTCAGCGCTGTTTTCTTTTGTAAGAACAATTCCTGTGCTGGTTTTTGATTATACACTTCTTCGCAGGATGATCCTTATAACGGATATTTTTGCGGGACCCGCTTACGCTTCGTGGAGCGTAATACTCGATAAATTCCAGTTGTTTAACCGCTTCTTCCCGCTGCCTTTGTTTATAATAATTTCTGCAGCGTTTTATTACTTTTCTAAAAACCTTTTCGAGCGTGCACTGTTTTTCTTTTCGGTGGTTACCGTTCTCTGGTGGATCTTCCTATACCCGCTTACTACCTACAGGAACCCTTTTATGGGAATAATTACAATTTGCCTTATGGCAGCGATACTTGCCGTTAGAGCCTACAATGAATTGACTATGAAGTTTCCGGATTACCATCGGGCTATAAAAGTTTTTTCTGCAGCATCTGTTCTCCTGCTTATGTCTTACGGCTTTTCGGCAAATCTGATCTATGCATACATAGGTTATAACGATGGCGTGCAGTTTGATCTGGATGGTTTCAAGAACAGGCTATTTACAGCCCCTGTGTACGATACTTCGCAGAAAGATTTTTATAAAGGAATGAATAATTATGTCACTCCCGGTGATACTGTTTACAACGGCACCTGGGTTGCACAGTACTATCTTAACAATCCGGTTTGTACTTTTGATAAGATGAAGGAATCTCTTGGTACAAACCCGGGAAATAAATATATGATAGTTACCCGCGATTTCTACCCGCTGGGATTCGATAAAATATACTCTCAAATAGATTCCCTTGGTGTTAAAAAAGAATTGATCTTCAAAACGGATAAACATGAGCTTTACCGGGTTTCAAAGTAACTCTATTTTTGAGTTATATAGATTGTTAAAGAGTTTGGTTAACCCTTTTTTGTAAAGCCATATTTCTAATTCCTGTTTTAAACACTTTATTTTGGTTATATTTCACAAATTTAGCGGTTTATTTCAGTTATCTGTTTAATAAAACCGCTGGTATAATATCATTTATTCCTGTAAAAACACATTGAAAAAACCGCTTTACGTTACAAGGTCATTTCTGCCTCCGCTGAATGAATACACGAAACTGCTTAAAGATGTTTGGGCAAGCGGTGTATTAACAAATGACGGAAAGTACCTCCGGCTGCTTGAGCAGAAACTGAGGGAGCTCGCCGGATGCCGGCATGCGCTTTGCGTATCAAACGGCACTATTGCGCTTCAGGCTGCAATAAAAGCGCTCAATGTTTCAGGCGAAATTATCACCACACCCTTTTCCTTCATAGCTACAACATCTTCTATAATGTGGGAAGGATGCAAACCGGTTTATGCGGATATCGATCCGGGTACTTTGAATATAGACCCTGCGCAGATAATTAAAAAAATTACCCGCAAGACAAGGGCTATAATGGCGGTTCATGTATACGGCAACCCCTGTGATACTTCAGCAATTGGTAAAATCGCAAAAGAATACGGGCTGAAAGTTATCTACGATGCTTCTCACGCTATCGGAATAAATTATAAAGGTAAACCGTTGTTTGCATACGGCGATGTTTCAACCACAAGTTTTCATGCAACCAAGATCATCAATACCGCCGAGGGCGGTGCTGTTTTCACAAACAGCAGCCGCGTAGCACGTGAACTTGCCTTTAAACGTAACTTTGGGTACAGCAATTACAAAATACTCTCTCTTGGCATAAACGGTAAAATGAGCGAGCTGAATGCAGCGCTTGGGGTTGCGGGATTTAAATATTTAAACTACAATTTAAAAAAACGCAAAGCTGCTTTTGAACTGTACAGGAAACTGCTGAAGGATAATTTCAGGATATCATACCAGGAATTCAACGCCCAGCAAAACTATGCATATTTCCCTGTGATATTCCGCAGTAATTCTTTGCGTGAAAAATCTGTAAAGGCGCTTAACAAAGCGAATATTTTCCCAAGAGAATATTTTTCTCCCAGTCTTGAGCTTGTTTACGGAAAAAAAATAACCTGCCCTGTTTCACATGATATTTCCCAAAAAGTATTGTGCCTCCCGCTTTCGGTTCACATTACCGCTGCTGATATCAAACGGGTCACAGAAATTGTTAATAATGCCTGCGGCTTATGAGTGAAAGAACTGTGACAAAAAAAATAGTTATGATGGGCGCTGGGGCTTTTGCCCGTGAGACTCTCTGGGCTGTAAATGAGATCAAAGAAGGATTTGGTTCTTATTCTGTAACCGGCTTTCTTGATGATGATGTATCAAAACAGGGTCACCCTGTTTTACCGGGTTCAACCGGTAATGTAACAGCTGAACTGGTAATACTTGGCAGCCTTGATCATATAATTAAGACGGGCTTCAAAGACTACGATTTTATACTTCCCGCAATTGGCACCACCGAAGTGAAAAAGAGCTTTACCGAAAGGTTACTTTCATATGGATGTCTGCTTCCGGGACCGGTTATACACCGTTCGGTTGAGCTTGGTCATGATAACGTAATTGGCGATGGCACTATTATCTTTGCCGGAAGTACGATAACTGTGAATTCCGTTCTGGGTTTGCAGGTAAACGTTAACCCGCAATGCTCCATTGCCCATGATGTTGTAATTGAAGATTACTGTAATCTCTCGCCGGGCGTACATTTAACCGGCGGAGTGCACCTCGGAGAAGGCGTTAACATCGGCACAGGAGCTGTTATTCTGCCAAGGGTTAAGATCGGCAAATGGTCAGTTATCGGCGCGGGGGCTGTTGTTACCAAAGATATCCCGCCATATTCTGTTGCCGCAGGTGTGCCCGCTAAGATAATTAAAACAAGAAATTAGAATCCGGTGAAATTTAATAATATTCCAATAAGCTTATGAGTAACCCCGAAAGTAACAGCGAAATTTCGTGTTCTATTGTTATTCCGGTATTCTGCAATGAGCTGAATATTGAGCCAACATTCAATAAAATTAACGATGTGGTAATAAAGAAAAACCCGCATCTTAAGTTTGAAATAATTTTTGTGGATGACGGCTCATATGATAACTCCCTTGAAAAACTTATTGAACTGAAGAAGTCACACGAAGGACTCGTAAAAATAATAAAGTTCACCCGTAACTTCGGGCAGGTAAACGCCATATACGCTGGATACTCCAGGGCAAAGGGTAAGTGTATAGTTAATATTTCCGCTGACCTGCAGGATTCCCCTGAGCTTATCAACGAAATGTTCAAATATCATTTTGAAGAAAAATATCCCATAGTAATTTGCACACGCTCAGATAGGGATGAATCATTTGCCCGCCGTACAACTTCGAAGATGTTTTATGCTGCAATGCGGAAACTGAGTTTTTCCAATATGCCCGCCGGCGGTTTTGATTTCCTGCTGATCGACCAGAAAGTAAAAAGCCTGCTCTTAAGCAACATGGAAGCAAATGCCTTCTGGCAGGGGCAAATACTGTGGACAGGCTACAAAGTAAAGTTCATTCCTTACACCCGTCAGAAACGCGAGATAGGTGAATCGAAATGGACATTTTCAAAAAAACTGAAGTATCTTATAGACGGCGTTTTGGGATATTCATTCCTTCCCATCAGGCTTATGTCTATCCTGGGATTGCTGATCTCACTCTCGGGATTCATTTACTCTATATTTATTGTGATCGCAAAATTTACCGGCAACGTCCCCTTCCAGGGGTGGGCGCCGCTTATGATACTTGTACTGCTGCTTTCAGGCTTCCAGATGCTGATGCTTGGAATTATAGGCGAGTACCTTTGGCGCACACTTGATGAAGTAAGAAGAAGACAGGCTTATGTAATTGAAAGCTTCTATGATTAAATTAAAATGTTATAAACAAAGTTAGCTGATGAAGATACCTTTTAATAAACCATTCCTTGCGGGAAATGAAATTGAATATATAAAAGAAGCCGTCAAATCGGGTAAAATTTCCGGTGACGGAATTTTTACAAAAAAATGCCAGGCTTTTTTTGAAACAAATTACGGCTTTAAGAAAACACTGCTCACAACTTCCTGCACCGATGCGCTTGAAATGACATCTCTGCTTTGTGATATTTCTCCGGGCGATGAAGTGATATTGCCTTCTTATACCTTTGTTTCAACCGCTAACGCATTTGCGCTTCGCGGGGCAAAGCTTGTCTTCGCTGACTCAATGCCGGATATCCCTAATATCGATCCCGCTGAGATAAAAAAACTTATAACCAAAAAAACAAAAGCTGTTGTGGTGGTACACTACGGCGGTATTGCCTGTATGATGGAAGAGATCATGGCAATAGCTCAGGAACATGGAATTTTTGTAATTGAAGATGCAGCGCAGGCTGTTGATTCCTATTACAAAAGCAAACCTTTGGGCTCAATTGGTGATCTTTCAGCATTTTCATTCCATGAAACAAAGAATGTGATTTGCGGCGAAGGCGGGATGATTGCTGTTAACAGGGATGATATGATCAAGCGCGCAGAGGTGATCAGGGAAAAAGGCACCAACCGCGCCGCGTTTTTCAGGGCTGAAGTTGAAGAATACAACTGGGTTGATATCGGCTCTTCTTTCCTGCCTTCTGAAATAAACGCCGCATACCTGTGGGGTCAGCTTGAGCACCTTGGCGAGATCCAGGAAAAAAGGCTGCTGCTGTGGAACACATATTACGAAAGATTAAAGCACCTGGAAAAAAAGGGATTTATAAAACTTCCGGTTATCCCTGAGTATGCAACCAATAATGCGCATATTTTTTATTTCATAACCCGCAGTCAGGATGAAAGAACTGCTCTTGCGGAATTTCTTAAACTCAACGATGTTGTTGCGGTATTTCATTATCTTTCACTTCACAAGTCACCATACTATACAAAAAAGCACGGCAAACGTGAGCTTCCGAATGCCGATAATTATTCTGATACACTGCTCAGGCTTCCTTTATTCTTTGAAATGAATCTCGAAATGGTGGAAACTGTTATAACTCTGATTGAAAGATTTTTCAGCAAAAAATAATTTTATTATCATTTAATGATAAAACAAAAGCCGTTTCTTCGCAGAAACGGCTTTTATAATTTTATATGCCGGCAGATTAACTTACCGGTGTATTGTTATTTTACCTGGTAACTCTCAAATTTATATCGGGAATATTCTGTCTCTGGGTGAACATGTTGTCATGCCTGTTGCAGTTCAGTCCCGGGATAATGATGTTCTGGTAATACAATTTCAGCACAAACGGCGGAACGCTGCCTGAACGGAACTCAGGTTCAAGAGTAACAAAAGCTTCGTGGTTACCGTCAAGAATGTTTGTGAGGCTGCTGCAGCCGCTTTTTACCCAATCCTGTCCGGGTTTGCTGTAAGCTGTGCCAAGCGTATCCGCACATGAACCTGCGCCGTCTGAATCGAAATTATTGGGGTCGTAAAATGTTCCTGTATGATAAAGTTCGCCGGTCGATTTGTTTCGAACATACCCGTGATACTGCCATCCCCATCCGGGGGTAAGTGCGCTGCCGCCAGGCCATGAAAGTACGCCGTTCTCATCGCAGAACCATAAACCTTTTCCGCAGTCGGGCGAAGAACCTGTTGGTGCATTTACAACATAAAATACGCTGTTTGGCCCAAGTGCTGATGTCATTGCCGAACCAACAGCGGCTGTATCATTAATGCGCAATCTCGAGGTAATGGAATCAGCCAGTACTGTGACGGGTCCAGCGACAATTCTTGTCGGTCCCGGCTGAACAACTACTCCAATATCAATACTTATAATCGAATAAAGAGCCCTGCCTAGATCAATTGTATCGTTAGGATTCATTGTTAATGTCATAGGGTTTCCGTTGGGGTCAACAATGTCTCCGTTTGTCAGTGTATTAAACCTGCCCAGATGTGAGGCCCTGGGAGTCCCGAACGAATCTGTTAAGATCAAAAACAAATTATAATAACCGTCGTTAACCGGATCAAGGGGCGGAAGTTTTACATTCTGTGTAAACTTAACCTGACCCGCAGTTTCCTGTTTGGGAATCTGCCCGGAATCATCACAACCGTAATAAAAAACACTACTTGTTATAACCAAAATAGCTAAAAGATAAGATAATATTTTCATTGCATTTTTATAATTTATAATCTGTCAAATCTAAAAACCATTCATATTATCTGCAAGTCGTTTTTAATACCCCTAAAACGTGAGAATTTACAATAAAAGTTCAAAATTTTCATTTTTTTTACTATCTATAAATTATACTGTAAACTATATTTGAACTTGCTGTTTAAAATTAATGAATTTACGGGTATTGAACACTAAGAGACCAATTTCAGAACTGCCGAATACTGCTTTTGTTATCTTCCCAAGCGGCGCTTTTGGCGGTGCTGAAAAAAGATTTACAAATCTTTTTCAGCATTTGTTAAAATTGCACCCAGGAAAATTCCATTTCATAGTTAATCCCCTGATGCAGCGACACATTAAGCGTGCTTTCCCTGATTTCGCAAGTGCTAATGTTCATATTGTTCACACAGAAAAAACCCCTAACGAAGAGCAGGGCAGTGACACCGGTTTGCCGATGCAATATAATGATGTGACTCCCGATCCGTTTGATGTAGATAAAAATACTTCGCTTGCAAGAAAAATTTTCTGGTTCTTCAAAAATAAAGAAAAGCAGAAAAAAATATTCTTACATATAGAGCAGATAAGAAAAGAAAATAACATTGGAGTATTAATAGGTATCTTTGCAGGCGGCTTGCCGCTTGTATTTTACAAAGAAAAAAATATCCCCGGTGTAAAAATTATTTTTTCCGATATGGACAGCTGGTTCAGCGAAGTGTTAAGTGATACAAAAAAACTATGGTACAGAAAGTACTACTCGTTTAACCGCATCCTTCAAACCGCAGATAAGGTCGATTTCCTCAGTCCGTATATTGCAGAAGGCGTTAAAAAACTCGGCGTGGAAATTCCCCGGGAAAAAATTTCAATAGCGCCATGTTCATTCATTGATTACAGCAAATGTGTGATAGGTGAAAAGAAAAATTTTGAAATTGCGTTTGCGGCACGGCTTGAGCCGGATAAGAATCCTCTGATGTACCTTGATGCCGCCCGTGAAGTATTGCATGAGTACCCGCACGTGAAATTTCACCTGCTGGGCGAAGGCTCGCTTGTAAGTGTTATAAAAGAGTACATTGTTCAATTTGGATTGCAGGAAAGCGTAAATTTCACATTCCATAAAAATCCCCCGGAGATTTTCAGCCATACTTCTGTGTTCGTTTCGCTTCAATCAGGTACCAACTACCCTTCGCAAAGCGTGCTTGAAGCAATGGCCTGCGGTAACGCTATTATCGCAAGCAGTACGGGTGATACGGGTCTGTTTATCAATTCTTCCAATGGCATGTTGACGGAATTAAACAGTAATGCCGTTGCAGAGGCAATAAAAAAACTTGTCAGCGATCCTTCTGCTGCGAAAAATCTTGGAGCTCAAGCTGCTAATTTTGCGGTTCAAAACCATACCATTGAAAAAGTTTCTGATTATTACCTGGGTCTGATAAATGATGTTTATGACGGGGGCGCTATTGGCTAAGATAGGTATAGTGCTGGTTATGTTCCGGCAGAAACACAACCTGGGGCTGCTGTACAATTCACTTGCAGCACAAACTGAAAAGGATTTTAAGATCTATTTTGTTGATAACAATCCTGATGATTCAGACAAGGCGTTTTCCGTATCGCTGAACGCAGGAATTAATTTAAATATCGAGTATATTTCAGCAGGTGGAAACACAGGCTTCGCCGGCGGAAACAATATCGGGGCAAAAAAAGCTATTGAAGATGGCTGTGAATATATTTTTTTCCTTAATAATGATACCATACTTGAAAGCAGTTGCCTATCGGCGCTAAGTGGTTCACTGGCAAATGACCCTGCGGCAGCCGCGGCTGCGCCGCTTATACTTTTCTGGGAAAGCAGCAAAAAAATGGGGCGAATTCAGGAATTCGGGGCGAAAGCTGACTTTAACTCCTATAAAATAAAGAAATTCTACGAGGGTGCCGAATATAAACTGAATGAAAGCCAGATTCCTGATGTGGCTTATGCAGATATTATGCCCGGTGCTGCTACCTTCATAAGGGCTGATGTACTGAAAAAAACCGGCTTATGGGAAGAAGACTATTTTGCGTACGGTGATGAGATCGATCTTGCCCGCCGCATTAAAAATGCTGGGTATAAATGTGCTGTTGTAAAGAAAGCCATTCTTTGGCATAACCACAAATGGAGCAAAGAAAACAAACAGGGTTATTACTTTGAATATTACCTTATTCAAAGAAATAAATATTTGTATTTTCGCAAACATGGTTTATATTTTAATTTGCTGATATCGTATTTAACCGATAGTATAAAATTTCCTGCCAGGTTATTGTGGTTCATTAAAGTTTGTGATCTGAAACTGGGCTTTTATTACCTTAAAGGAACCTATGCCGGAATATTGGGTCACAAAGGAAAACCACGTTTGCATTTTATAAAATAAAGTTGAATTGCAGCTGAATTAACGCATCGTTTAAAAAATTGGATACTTAATGACAAACATCAAAAAACCGTTTCTATTCCCCGGGCTGTTAAGTTCAGGTGAATTCACCCTGAAACCCGAAAAACTTTCCGGCATGCAGATCGGGATCTTTGCTGCAGCAGTAATAATTACATTAATATTAAAAATATACCTTATACCGTTTAATATGATGGATATGGGTGACTCGGCTACAAGGGTGTGGAATGCCTTATGGTGGTCGCAAAATCCTTTCTTTGTTCTGCCTGAATCAGGCCATCCGCTCTGGTTCTATTTTATGGGACCCATATTGAAGATCACAGGAGAGCTGTTCCTTACTTCAGCGCTTACTATGATAGCGGTAATGACCATTGCATGCATTTATGTTTTTAAAATGACCCTTGTGTTAACTGATTTCAAAACAGCGTTGCTTGCCTTCATTATCGCATCGTTGAATCCCGTTGTTTTCAGGCTTAACTTTGAACCTTATGCGCAGCAAACATATATCGCAGCTGCGTGTATTATGATATATTATTTTATCAAAGCTCTGGCTTCTGATAGATCGGTGAAATATTTTATAATCTCAGGACTGTTTTCATTCATAGCACTTGCATCAAGACCCGAAGCGATATTTGTGATAATACCAATGTGCATTCTTGCGTTTATGACCCGAAGGAACGGATGCTGTTACTACATCGGGCTCTCACTCCTTTTCCAGGTTATATGGATAGCTATAAGCTATGCATTGTACGGCGAACCTTTCAAAACTATTAACGCTGCTGATCAATATACCGATACGGTAAATATACAGGGCTTAAGCCTTGGTTTAAGGGCTAAAGGATTTTTCCTTCCCTACTACTTTCTTGCACTGGGTTTAACTATTATACTCTTCTATTATTTCATCAAAGGCATCATTTTTTTCTACAAAGGATACCCAAAGGTTTTCCTTGTTGCACTGCTGATTCCGGTACTGGCTCCTTCTCTGGTCAATGGTCTTGCCGGCGCGAAGTCTACTATTTACCACACCACGCACTATCTTTACCTGGTATTTTTAATAGCCCCGGTTATTGCCGCGGCAGGTTTAAATACTGATCTCTCAAAAATGCGCTCAGGAATACTGCAGGGTGCATTCGCTTCAATTGTAATTCTTTCCTGCATACCGCTTTCATACGTAAAGGAATGGGTTCCTGAAAAATACAATAAGATGTTCCCGAAGGTGATCCAGTTCATAGTAACTGCCGATGAACCCGAAGAGACTGATAAGCTTATATACTTTGTTGATCACTTTATAGATAAATATCCCGCGCTGATATTTGATGCCGACGATAATGCTTCCAGTATATTCTACGTGCCGTACCGTACAAAACTTGCACCACCCGAAAAGATCCTTATCAGCGGCTATAACGTTCCGGTTGATAAAGAGGGGCTTACTGCTGAAATAAAATCATTTATGAAGAAGAACCCTAAAGGTATTATTATGTACCGCAAGAATCCGAATACGCTGATGAACAGGGTCTTTAGTGAGCTAACGGCCAAGAAACCATATGTAAGAAACGGTATCCAGCTTGAAATGGAAACCGAAAAATGGCTGGTCATGACCTATGCTCCTCCTGAAGGACTTGAATAGAAGCGGCACGAATTGAGAACATATTTTAATATGTTACGGAACTTTCAGGGTTAAATGAGCCTTTAAGCAGAAGGGTATTAAGTTACATTTCTAAATCTTTTTAAGGGATAGTAATCAACCGAAGACGATTATCTGAACCGGAATATGATCCTGCTGCCAATGATAAAAAAACATCTTCACATCAGCACTATATCTTTAATAGTAATACTTGCCGCAGTAACAGCAAATGCAATTTTATGTTTTATATTCATCACAAAAACTGTTGAAGTCAACAATTTTGTCGGACCCGCGGAGCTGAATCCGTACCCTGACGGACTTGACTGGCTGCGGAGGCTGCTTATATATCCGGGGCTGGTATTTTCAATATCTGCACTTGTGCTGTTCATTAAGTCCGCTATAGGCAAAAATGCAGGTACCGCTGATAAAATTCTGAATTACTTCATTTTGCTTGCTGTTTTCTGCATAGGCTGGCTTTGTATTCCGTATTGGGCAAACGGTCTGCAGTTTGTTTTTTCTTCAGGCACTACTTCATTGTATGACCCGAAATCACTTTTACCCTACGCGGATATCTATTACGTGTGGAATACTGTGGTAATGCTGTTTAACCTGTTTGCCTATGTTCTGGTTTTGATCCCGGTAATATTAGCTATCATAGATATAAAGAAAAATGGTTTTGATAAAAAATATATCTATGCAGCGGCGGTATATTCACTGACATTTGTTTCATTTTACCTTGCGCCAAATTATATGTACTGGTTTTTAGATTAAAGATTATTTTTATATATTAATGTAAACAATTTATTGGGCAGCCTATGAAAAAGAAAAAAACTGTTTTTATTTTCATTTTCGCTTTTATTGCAGTTGTTGTAACCGGTTATATTTTCTTATACCCGCCGGGTAAAACAGCAGAAGATGAGAAACTGTATAAATGGATAACTTCCGATACCGGTTATTATTACTATCAGAATAATCCCGAAATTCTGCCAACAAGCATAGAAACCGAGCGGGCACACGATAATTTTATGCGTATCAGGTTCAACAAAAAAGCTGCAAATGTGCTGAATCAAGATGGACATCTTCCCAAAGGCGTAATGTTTCCCGATTCATCCATTATTATAAAAGAGATCTACTCTGAAAAAACGGGCGCGGTTGAAGTTCTTGCCGTTATGGTAAAACTCAAAGGCGCCCCAAATTCAAATAAAGACTGGCTGTGGGCAGAATACTCACCTTCGGGAGATGTTGAGTACAGCGTAAGCAAAAACGGCAAAGCATGCGTATCGTGTCACAAATCAACATATGATAATGTGAGGATCTTTGAGATCAGGAAATAGCCGTTCTTGTCTTAAAAACCGTATTGCGGTTATTCAATTCAGTATACCTGCTTAAACGCTAATGCTGCCATCAGGCTGTTATTGATATATATAATATCCTTAAAATTCGCATCAGTTCCTGACTGAATTACCCTCCAGGTTTCACCCATATCAGTTGATTTAGCCATTGAGCCGGATACACCCACGCCAAATACTTCACCTGAATAAGACATGGCAAACTTATCTGGTGTATAACCATTTACCCTAACAATATCTTTCAGTTCCCATGTGCTTCCCAGGTCAGTTGATTTAAGAAATTTTCCGGAGAGATTTGTATTTGATACTACGGTTTGCCATTCAAAGTTGCATGCAGCCGATATTATTCTGCTGGTTGCCGGAAGTGTTATCCTGCTCCAGTTTTCTCCGTAATTTGTTGAGCGAAGCATTAAACCATCTGCGCCATAAGCCAGTATGATGTTGCCCCTTACAAATCTTATACCGCAGAAGTCATCATCGTTACCGGCATCAGCGGATTTTACTATCCAGTTGTTCCCGCCATTTGTAGATATATAGATGTTCTTTCGGTCTCCGATTGAGCACGCTGCCTGGAAAAGAGTTAATGCAGGGTTAATATCTATGTAGGAAATAAATAAATTACCCGTTGACCTGGTGTACCATGTTTCTCCTCCATCGGTTGAGGCAACAAAATTATTACTTCCGGAAGTAAGCGTAATTCTCCCGTCCGAAGCAGAAAACCCTGCGCCATAAAAGGAAAAACCCGAAAACGGTCCGCTGTTACTGAAAGTTTCGCCGTAATTCAAAGTGTTTAATACTACACCATCGTGCCCCGAAACAACTATTCTGTATCCGCCGGTACTGTATGAATAACATAAATTATTTAATTCACTTTGGGAACCAATTGCTTTAACGGTCCAGTTTTCTCCCGCATCGGTGCTGATCAGCAAAGAGGACTTTAATTGCGGTACGCTGCTATTCTGAATCGGGTTGTCATTATCGCAGATACAGCCGCTGAATCCGGATGAAAGCATTAACAATAACAAAAGCGCTGTTTTTACTGATTGGACATTTATGAATTTTCTCATTTTAAAACCACCATTTTCCTTTCTATTGAGTGATTTTCAAATTGCATTCTGCAGAAATAAACGCCGCTGGGAATACCTTCGGCATACCATGTTACTTTTCCTTCACCTGCCGGGCGTTTGCCAGCAAGCAGGGTCGCAAATAGTTTTCCTTCTGCGTTGTAAACAGAGATCCTCACATACCCTGCTTTAAGCAGTGAATAGTTAATTGTTGTTTCCGGGTTGAAAGGATTTGGGTAATTTTGACCGAGTGAAAAATTTACGGGTTCTTCGTTGTTGTTTATGCCGCTTGTTGACGGTCTGATCCTGTATAATATCCCCGAACTTATTCCCAGTGCATAAATGAAACCGTCTATCCCCTGCTGAAGGCAGGTTATTGAGCGCAGATCAACAAGCTGGCTTTTGCTGATAATTGTATCATAACGCGGAGCGTTGCCAAGCTCACACTGGTATATATACCCGTTTACATGAGAATTACTTGAGGCAGCTATCAGCTTGTTCTGCAATGCGGGCATTACGTTGCTGTTATAAATTAAGATACCCGTTAAAGCAGGCAGCAGCGGACCGGCGAATACTGTCATAGGCTGTTTAAAAGCGGGGTTAAACGGCGCGCAATAACCTGAGCAGGTTGGCCAGCCGTAATTTTTCCCGCGGGTTATAAAATTTATCTCATCATAGTCCGAAGGCCCGTTTTCTGTTGCGTAAAGAGAGTCATTAACACTGCTGAATGTGAAATCAAAGCTGTTTCGCAAACCGTAAACCCATATTCTGTCGTCATTACCTGCTGAAGGATTGCCGTCATCATAGAACGGATTATCGGAAGGGATAGAACCGTTGGAATTTATTCGCAGTATCTTTCCTTTGGGATTTGTTAATAACTGTGCATTTGATGAAACACCGTTCTCGCCAATGCTTATATAAAGTTTGCCGTCTCTGCCAAAATGTATATTGCCGCCAACGTGATTGCTTACCGATGTTGTTAACAGCTGGTCAAAAATTATCAAGGGATTTGTACCTGTATTGTTGTTCTCTGTAAATCTTACAACTCTTAAATGATGATCGCTTTGTGAGTTTGGCGGATTGGAGTGTACGTAATAAATATATATGTAATGATTTGAGCTGAATGACGGATCCAGTGTAATACCAAGCACTCCCTGCTCTGCCTGGCTGTTCAGGCTGTCTGTAAAATTCCAGAACTCAGATACATAAGTATTATTCTGCGTGTAAATTTTTGCCCCGCTTCCCTTTTGGGTTATTATTACGTTTCCGTTTGGCATGAATGAAAACGCCACCGGAAGCGTTAATCCTGTCACTACGTTTTCCGTTATGTACTGCTGGGAATAAAACGGGTTTGAGAAAAATGCTGTCAATATCAAAATACCCGCTGCAATAAAATTTTTCATTTGCGTTCTCCTTTTTTTTCTTTGGCATACTGTTTTCTTTTTGGTAAATTTACCGGCATTTGTGCGGTTTTTCAAAGATTTTATTGCTAATTTGCAGGGTTCAATATTTTACATATTTCTTGTTTTTCGCAATTATTATGTGTTATTATAAAATTTTTGCAGGGTAAATGAAAGAAACATACCTGGTAAATCTGCTAAAGTCCTTTTCAGATGGGGAAATGAAGAGTTTCGGGAAGTTTGTTGCTTCGCCGTATTACAATACCGGACTAAATGTTGGCTCCGGTCAGCTCGTAAAGCTATATGAAATGCTCAGATCATTCTACCCTGAGTTCAACTCCCCCGGGCTTGATAAACACACAGTTTACAGAAACCTTTTTTCATCTGAAGTGTATGATGACCGGCAGATGAGGAATATTATTTCTGTGTTTACGCGGCTTGCCGAAAAATTCATTTCTGTTCATCACTCAGATCCGTTTGAAAATAAACGCGTCCTTATGGAAACACTAAGCATCCGCTGGCTGGATAGTTCATTCAATAAACACTACGGCAAAATGCTTAAAGTAATTGAACAGCAAAAAATGCTGCAGGAAAGTTATTACCGGAACCATATGATGAACATTCTGGATGTTACATTTGCCACATACCGGCAGAAGGAAATCAAGTACAGCGGGCTTACAGTTGGTTTCATAAAATATTTCATCCTGCACATTCTGGATATTTACATAAAACTTGCAATTGATAGCAGGATAAGGAACAGGAAGTATGAATTTATCCTGCTTAATGAAGTTACGGGACTCATAAACAGCTCACCCGGACTTTTTAAAGATGAACCGCTGATAATGCTCTATTATCATGAACTGATGCTGGCACTTAATGAAGATGAAGATTCCTATTTTAAGCTGGTAGAGTTTAAAAACAAAATGATAGATGAGCTGGACCCGATAGAACTTTACAATGTATACATTCTTATGGGAAATTTCTGCATTTTTATGCAGGATAGAGGTGAAAAAAGATTTTATGACGAAAAGTTCA
>CAZQYL010000003.1:27131-32951 GCA_964597425.1 uncultured Ignavibacteriales bacterium
TTCTGCATTTTTATGCAGGATAGAGGTGAAAAAAGATTTTATGACGAAAAGTTCAGGCTTGATAAAGAGTTTATTGCCCGTAATGTATTCAGCATTGTACAGTTTATCCAGTACCAGGTCTTTATAGCTGTTTTTGTAAATGCCGTATCTGTAAAGGAGCATAAGTGGGCTCTGCGGTTCATAGAAAGCAACGAGCAAATGCTTGACCCCGCCGCAAAAAAATATACCACCAGCTACTGTATGGCTGAGTATTATTTTTCCCTGGGGAATTACAGCGAAGCTCTTAAACAGCTTTCAAAGGTAAATTTTGAATTCAGTCAGCTTAAACAGCTTGAAAAAAATCTTAAGCTTAAAATGTATTTTGATTCCGCGGCATATGAAAGCGCCTTCAGTATGCTTGACGCTTCAAAAAAACAGCTTGCCCGCGAAAAAGAAATGTCCCAAAAGATCAAAGACCTGCACCAGAGGTTCCTTAAATATTACGAGATACTTCTTAAAGCCGAATCTTCGGGCAGCAGGTTAAGCGGAACAGATATATCTGAATTGCAGAACAGAATAAAGAAGGAAGAGAATTTTTCGAATAAACAATGGCTGTTAAGCAAACTCGCAAAGACTGAAAGTCATACCAGGTAGAAATCCTTCTTAACGCTTACATCTCCGTTCACAACAATCGCAATAGTATGTTTGCCTTTAAAATGTTTGCGTATGGTCAGATCTTTGAACGAATGTTTCTTTGCAAAATTATAAATTTTCCCTTTTTCAAATTTACCTTCGGTAATTTTGAAAATTTTCCTGCTTGTTTTCCCGGATGATGTAATGAAATCAATGGTATATTCAAGCCTTACATTCTCGTTAACAGGCTTTACGGGTTTAATTGAAAATGAAAATTCAAGTTTTCCGCCGGGTTGAACTTTCGTGCTGCTTAGTTTCAGATTTGTAGTTTCTATTCCTTCGGAACCGTGCCACCCGAAGAGCCTGAGCGCATCGGTGTTTCCCTTTTTCAGCAGACCCCGCATTGCATGTTTAACTATCCAGTCTGTATTTTTACTTTTGCCATACCATCTTTTGGCTGTTTCAAACGCCAGTTCCGGACTATCCTTAGATATGTCATTAAGATTATTGGCAACACTTTTCCTTACGTACTCTGATTCATCATTCTTAAGCAGCTCCAGTACTTTTAATACCGGGGCGGGATCGCGTTTGAACTCCGGCAATGCAATTGCCCACGGCAGCCGCGGCCGTGAGCCTTCGGAGGCAAGCCTCCTTACGTGGTGATTTTTATGCTTTGCCCACTTCATTATTTCAGGCATTAATATTTCCGGGTATTTTATAATGAAGGGTCTTACTGCAAATTCACTGCTGCCGTATTGCGTAAATAATTCCAGCGCGGGGACTGATATTTTCGGATCTTCAATTCCGAATTGTTCAACGTAATCGGGAAATATCATTGATAAAAATCCTTTAAAATGAGGTACAGCTTTTTTAAGAATTGAAATGTTCTTTTTGTAATCACCGGGCAGCACTTCGTTTAATGAGCGGGCAATATGGCTCATTCGCCCTTTAAGCTCGCGGTTATCCCACTCATTATCAAAAACCAGCTTCATGAATTTTTTCGTATCAAACCCGGGATAAATATCTTTAAATACTCCCCCGAATTTCTCCAGGTAGGCACGGTTATACATGTTCTTTAACGGTTCAGCCATATGCTCAAACTAATATTAATTATTAACTAACAATTATAGTATTACATTGTTAAATTTGCCATCAAAATGTAAACGCAAGTTAATTCTAATAATTAATAAATTTAATGAATAAAATTTTATCCGCTGTGCTGCTTCTTTTATTAATAAACTCTTTCGTCCGCTCCGCAGATGATACGTGCAAAGTTGGTATATATATAAACTCACTTACTGATTTTAACATCAGCGATCAAAGCTTTTCATCTGATTTCTGGATGTGGTTCAATTACAAAAATGACAGTCTCCAGTTCAATGACGCACTTGAAGTTACGAATTCTAAATCATCCTCTTTTACTAACTATTCCAAAATGAAAAAAGACGGAATTAACTGGGATATGATGAAATTCAGTGCCGTTGTTTTCAAGGAGTGGGATGTCTCTGCATTTCCGTTCGATAAACAGAAATTAACGCTGCATATTGATCACACAATTTACGATACCAAAAAGCTCGCGTTCATTACCGATGCCGGAAATTCCGCAATTGATTCAAACCTGCTTTTGAGCAACTGGAAAATTGATTCACTGGCATTTTACGTTAATAATCAAACCTACAATACAACTTTTGGTGACCCTGTTATAAAGGGCTCCAGCACATATCCATCGGTGACCGCTGATATTTACCTGACCCGAGAAAATTCATGGAACACTCTTTTCAAAATGCTGACCGGTGTGTATGTTGCGTTTTCAATTGTTCTGCTGGCATTCTTCGTAAAGCCAAGCGATAGGCTTGGGCTCTGCGTTGGCGGTCTTTTTGCCGCCGTGGGAAATAAATATATCATTGAGTCAGTTGTACCCTCAACCGTATCCAACACACTGTTTGATAATATTCACAACATAACATTTATCGCAATATTTGTAATTCTGGTTGTCGCGGTAATTTCGTTCAAATGGAACGAAACCCAAAAACCTGAATATTTAGCCAAAGCAAAAAAACTGGATAGGCTGAGCTTTTATTCAGTGAGCCTTGTTTATATTTTGCTTAATACATTTTTGATCATGCGGGCAGCGGCTTAGATTCCAAACATAATTTAACATACATCATTATATATGTCACAAAACGGACCAGATAAAAACACAATTTATCCGCTTACAGGATATGACAGGCTGTGCTTTTTAAAGAACGTTATTACAAATCCAAACATTCTAATTGGTGATTATACTTACTACGATGATTTTGAAGACGTTCATAACTTCGAAAAGAACGTTAAATATCATTTCGATTTCACTGGTGATAAACTTATCATCGGCAAATTCTGCATGATAGCCTCAGATGTAAAATTTATTATGAACGGCGCTAATCATTTAACCGACGCGCTATCAACTTACCCCTTTGCCATTTTCGGCAGCGGATGGGAGAAAGCAATGGAAGGCAGACAGTATCCCTATAAAGGTGATCTGGTTATTGGTAACGATGTATGGATCGGTTACAACAGCACGCTAATGGCGGGAATAACGGTTGGTGACGGTGCGATAATTGCGGCAAACTCAACTGTCACAAAGGATGTCGAGCCTTATTCTATAATTGGCGGGAACCCCGCAAAGCTTATCCGCAAAAGATTTGATGATGATAAGATCGCAAAGCTTCTGGAATTAAAATGGTGGGATTGGGATATCAAAAAGATAACCGCTAATGTGAATAATCTAACAGGGAATGATGTTGCCGCGCTTGGTTAAATAAACTAATAATTGTAATTTGCTTTTATGAAACAGCTTCTGACGGGAAAATTTTACGGTAATACTTTCAGCACAATGAGTGCCGGCGGCATTACCATTACCGAAACCGAGTACACCCATGACTGGGTTGACTGGCATTACCATGAAAACGCATACTTTACTTTCCTGTTAAGGGGAAAATTAATTGAAGGCACCAAAAAGGAAAAGAACATCTGCGCCGAAGGCGCGCTGCTTTACCACAATTGCCAGGAGGCGCATTATAACATTAAGCCTGCGGGCTGCTCAAGGGGATTCCATGTTGAAGTTACCGGTGAATGGCAAAAACATTTGGGGCTCAATGCGGGAATTGAAGGCAATTACTGCATCAACTCTCCGCTCGTCATTAAAAAATTTAAAAACATCTATTCGGAGTTCAGCAGAAACAACGATGATACCGGTTTTGCGATTGAAGAGGAACTGCTTGATATATTCGGGATGCTTCAAAACTCCGCAAGCGGCTCCGGCTCCCAAAAACCCGCCTGGGTCGGATATCTGGATAATATTCTAAAGCAACAATTTAACCAAAAGCTCTCCCTGAAAAGTCTTTCCGAAGAGCTTGATGTACATCCGGTGCACCTATCACGTGATTTCAGAAAACACTATAACTCAACATTAAGCGGGCATATACGCAAACTGAAACTGCAGCATGCCTTAAAGCTTATTTCATCCGGCGGAAGCTCATTTACCCAAATTGCGCATGAGTGCGGCTTCGCTGACCAAAGCCATTTTTTAAGATGGTTCAAACTGGCAACGGGGTTGAGTCCTAAAGCATACAGAACAAAATTCCCCAAGTGTTAAATCTGTTCTATTTTATTTAACTCATACCTGCTATTTTTACCCAAATAAATTACAATATGAAATATATTTTTTTAACATTAATGCTGGTAATGCTTTGCTCTCGAGGCACAGCTTCGCAGGATATCCCCGGGGGCTGGGAGCTTTCAGATGAAAAATTTGATAACTCTGTTATTGAAAGCCTAAAAATGAAAATTTCTGATACCACTTTTAAATTTATAACAAGTGTTGTGGTAATTAAAAATGGCAAGGTCCTTATAGAAGAATACTTTAACGGGTACGGCAGGGATTCCCTGCATGATACACGCTCCGTAGGTAAAACCTTCACTTCAACATTAACGGGAATTGCAATAAACGATGGTTATATAAAAAACACAGAACAAACTTTAGGCAGTTTTTACAAATTAAAAGATTACCAAAATTATTCTGCCTTAAAAGAAACTGTTACACTGAAAAACCTGCTTACAATGAGCTCCGGTTTTTTAGGGTTTGATTTCGATGAAAACTCACCCGGCAACGAAGAGAATATGTACCCGCAGGCTGACTGGGTAAAATGGACACTCAACCTGCCGATGGATTCCGCCAAAACGCCCGGCTCTAAATGGGAGTATTTCACCGCCGGAATTGTTGTGCTTGGTGATATTCTGAACAAAAATGTTCCGGGTGGGCTTGAAAAGTACGCAGATGAAAAGCTATTCACTCCTTTGGGCATAAGCAAATACAGGTGGGAATACACTCCGCAGGGCGTGCCAAACACCGCCGGCGGGCTGCGTCTAAGCTCGCTTGATCTCGCTAAATTCGGTCAGCTGTATAAAAATAAAGGTATGTGGGGCGGCAAGCACGTCTTACCTGAAAACTGGGTAAATGAAACACTTACAAAACATTTTATACTGCCGTTTGATAATATGGCATACGGGTATTTGTGGTGGAACAAAAGTTATACGTACAATAACAATTCGTACGAAGTATTTGCCTGCAGCGGAAACGGCGGAAATAAAATATTCGTATTTACCAATGAGCCTCTTGTAGTGGTAGTCACATCAACCGCATACAACAAACCGTATGCGCACCGCCAGGCCGATAAAATAATTGAAGAATATATACTCCCCGCTGTTATAGGTAAGTAGTTTATAGGGATGAATTTGTATTTATTTAAAAAAACTTTTTATCTCTGCAGCCAGCCTTGTGCTATCCGCCATCTCAATGGGATGAGGCGTGGCGGGCAAAACAACAAGGTTTGCATTTGGTAAAGCCCTGTATGCGGCAATAGTTTCTTCAAGCGATACCATCTTATCGCTGTCGCCAATTCCAACAAGCACTTTGTTATTTATCTGATTCAATAATTCTGCGCTAAGTACATTCTTATTTCCAAGCCCCGTCATCATATCCGCTGTTTTTTGCAGGAGGGTTACCCATTTGTCTTCACCATGCCTTTTTGCAAGCTCAGCTGCAAACTTTGGGACCTTCACTTTCATCCTTTGGGCATCAAGCATCTTTACTTCACGTTCGGCAATTTCAGGGATCCAATCAAATTTTGTGGCAAGCGTAAATATCTTTCCTATCCTGCCGGGATT
>CAZQYL010000003.1:33051-36998 GCA_964597425.1 uncultured Ignavibacteriales bacterium
TTTTTATCCCAGTCTGCCCGCTCTTTTGCAATTTCCAGATTCTTTGCTCCGTGTGTTTCAGCCAGTGTGCGGTTTGTGTAATACTCTTCAAGTGCCCGTTCAAGCTCTGCTGCATCACCCCTTTTAACCATAATTCCGTTTTCAGTATTTACCCATTCTTTAATTGCCGGCACATCACTTACAATCAGCCCGGTTCCGCATGCCATTGCTTCCAGTAACGAGAGTGATGTCCCGTCACTGAGTGACGGCGAAACATACACATCGGCTGCATTCAGAAACAAAGGAAGTTCATGATTTGGCACTCTTCCCAGCACCTGAATTTTATCATCAAGCCCTTTATCAGTAATGTATTTCAATACATTAACTTTCCCCGAGCCTTCTGAAAGCATCAGCATCAGCACGTCATCTTTCCCGGCACAGAAGTTCCGGAACGCTTCCATAAGGAAGTTCACCCCGTAAACAGGTTCAAAATACCTGTTAAACAGAACGATGAATTTATCCTTCTCAAGTTTTAAACTTTTCCTGGCGGAAGCCTTATCTGTTTTGCTGAATATCTGCAGGTCAATTCCCCATGGAAAGACCGATATCTTATCGGCGGGCAGGGCGTAATCGCTGATTATTTTTTTCTTTACAAATTCCGCATCGCACTGCACATGGTCGCATGTATTCATTACTTTCTTTACAAGGACCCTGCGGAACATGCTTTTATCGGGCTCTGTAAGTATATCAGATCCCCACGGCATTGAAAGATGCGGGTGGAAGCCTGAATTCGCGGCAAGAATGCCAACCTGCCAAACATACCCTGAGTGAATTAGATCCGGTTTGAATTCATCCACAACCTTTTTAAAATGCCCCCGCTCGCTGATAAGCGGCATTGCGCGGAACGCGGGTTTTTTTGAAATTATCTGTAAGTGTTCAAGCTTGTCTATCTCGTCAATTATTTCGCCTGCGGCATAATGAAGGAACAAAACTTCATGGTCTTCCACAAGTTTTTTTAAGAACCTGTAATCGTGTATTCCGCCGTTTGAGCTAACGTATAATACTTTCATTTGCTGTTCTTTTCAAAAAGTCTGTCAACAGGTTTCAGGAAAGAATTATCAAAAGAGCTAAGGAATAAAAGCGTTAGGATAAGCACAAACGGAATAATGGTTACATAATTCCTGATCTCTTCGATGCTGAAATTTATAAGCACTGAAATTACATATGGTATGATAACCAGGTTTATATACAGCAGCGGGCTCCGGTATTTTTTCCAGGCACCGGAAAGCAAAAATATTATGACAAATATATGCAGCCCCCCGAAGTTAAAGAATATATCACGAAGTATGATGTGCATCGGGAGTATATGCAGAAGGTTCAGGTTCCTTGGAAGATTGTATATAACAAAATAGCCGGCTGTACTGGGGAAATAAGCATCCATCAGCCTGTAAATGCCAATGTACAATACACTCATTGCGGCGGCATACCCTATTGTTTTAAGTTTCAGCAGGTTCCTGTAGTTATAGAGCAGAAACGCAATTATAAGGTAACCAACCGAGGGGTGATTAAGCACTCCAAGGAAGAACACTACGAGCAGCCAGTTATATTTTTCGGCTACGATGCAGTAAAACCCAAGAATTATAATCAGCAGTATGCTGAAATCCATATAAAAGAACTGCCCGTTCATAATTACAAGGTTCCATATCATGGGATAAATGATAATTGAGGCCAGCCAGCAATTCATTGCATTGCCTTTAAAATACTGCCCAAGCAAAAGGTAGAATGAGAACAGTATCATATAGCACAGCATGATCGTTATAAGGAAAAACAGCGCTTTATCGGGGATGGTTTTAACAAGGAAAATAACAGCCTGTGCGGCTTTAAAAATGAGCGGTATCAGGATCCTGAACTGAACAGGTTTTAAGGCTTCGCCGTTCAATACGGCGTATATTCCGCCACTTGATGCCGGTGAAAAGAAATCAGCCCGAGTTATGAATTTATGGTAATAAACATAACACAGCGTAAAGGATATCATCAAGTAATATAAATGGATCAGTATCGAAGGGTAATTATCGTTCGGAAATTTTTTATTTAAGTATTTTATCAATATATATTCCGCCTGTAAATTATTTTCTGCCTGTTACATAATGCTGTGCGCCCAATGGCAGCCAGCCCAATGCAGTTTCAATGCTTCTGAATAATTTTGCCTGGAAAGGGAAAAACACTATAAATGAATCATCAAATACTTTTAAACCGGCGCTTTTGAACAGGCTCTTTATTTTAGGATGGTTAAGCAAAACTGCGTCGCGGTCAAATTCACACCTGGCTACGGCAACTCTTGTAAGCGGGTTCCACGGGTTATGCTCAAACACGGCGGCAATACCGCCGGGTTTTAAAACCCTGTACATTTCCTTCGAAAAATTCTCCCACATTCCGGGCGGCACATGATGCATTACGTTTATGGCAAAGCACAGGTCAAAGGTGTTATCATCAAATGGCAGCTTCTCCCCGTCATACATCTGATAATTCACTTCGGGATTATTTACTTTCGCTTTTTGAACAACGCCTTCTTCAACATCAACCCCGTAAAGCTGTTTTATCTCTGATTTCAGAAAGCGGTCAACAAGCCCAACACCGCTGCCGATATCAAGTACTTTAATTTTGTCCAGCGAACCAAAGTTTTTCCGGGCAAGCTTTAATAATAACTCTGCTTTAATTTCAATAAAAAAATCAACATCCTGCCCGATAAAACCGATGGAATCATCAATTTCGGTTCGGTATGTTTCAACGTAGTCATCAAAACTTACCTGGCTATCGGTTTTTGCCGGGTTATCAATATTTATCTGCTGCTTTGTAATATTGCGATCCTTCTTCAATTTATGAGAAATGAAAAATTATAAATTTTTTTATGCCTGCTTTTGTTTTCCTGCGGGGCGCGGCTCTAACCCTGAAAATTTGAAACTGCTTAAAAATATTAAAAATAATGTAGTTATCATAGGTATAAGTTCCGTATAAACCCTTACTTCGGTAATATATGTTATGTAGATACCAAACAGGTAATACGGTACTATAGCCAGGTTCATATATACTTTTCTTTTATCGGGATACTTAAGCCACAGGCCCGTTACAAACAGCAGTATTACAAATATGTAAAGTCCGCCAAAGTTAAGCGCCAGGTTTTTAAGCAGTATCCTGTTGCTGAATAACTCCCGAACTATCCTGATATTTTCATAATATCCTACTTCAAAACTATCACCCGGGTTATGCCTGAAAACATAATTCAGGAGCAGTTTATAACCTATAAAAATAACGCCTAATATAAAAGTGTTAACAATTACTTTTTTTGTTAACAGGTTCTTATAGTTAAATAACATGTACGCAAAAATAAGATAGCCTGCGGTTTCTTTGTTAATAATTGCAATTACAAAGAATATAATAAAAGCTGTTGTTTTTTGATTCAGTATGTAATACAGCCCAATAGTAAAAAACAGAATTGCGGTAAAATCGTAATACTGAAACGACTGGTTAAGTATTATGTAATTAAATAAAACCGGGTACAATATCACCGGGGCAATCCATAACAGGTATCTTCTGTTCTTAAAATAGCCGCAAAGCAATTTATAATAAACCACCTGAATCAAAAGAACAGCAACTACATTCCATGCATTATAAAGATACTTGCCGTAAACGGCGTGAAGCGGCCTGAAAAAATCGAATATCACCGGCATTAGCAGGCGGAACTGGTACGGCTTTGCCGTTTGAAATGATGCCACAGCGTTAAGGCTGTTCGGCGCATTCCAGTCAGCCTGAGACACAATTTTTTTGTGGTACAAATAACATATTACGACCGACAGAATAAAGTAAAGCGCCAAAAATCCGTAGGGAATTTTGCTCGTTTCACCTCTTTCGTACCCCGAAAAATCAACACTGCCCGGGGTGTAATCGTAATATTCAGATGGATTCATGTT
>CAZQYL010000004.1:0-29020 GCA_964597425.1 uncultured Ignavibacteriales bacterium
AACGGCGGCTTGAACTGGAGCGCTCAGCCCTCGCCAATATATGCCTATTTATGGGATGTGACTTTTGTTGATGCAAATGTTTGGGTAATAGCCGGGGTCGATGTTTCTACCGGTAATAACGGAATAATACTGAGATCAACCGATGGCGGTAATACTTGGGTAATTGTACAGAACCAATCCGGAGCTAACTATAAAGGAGTCGATTTTCCGAGTCCGAATGCAGGATACGTTGTGGGAGCGGGAACAATACATAAATCAACTGACCAGGGGGCAACCTGGGTATTGCAGCCAACAGGAGTTGGCAATTTCTACACAGTAGATTTTTACGATGACTTATTTGGTGCGGCTGCAGGTATTAACAGCCTACGGACTACTACTAACGGCGGTTTAAACTGGATTGCGCAAAATGGAGTAATTGAAAATATGTTTGATCTTTGTGCAGGAATATCGTGCATAGATCTGAACACAATCATAGGTGGAGTTCAGTCTGGGAATGATTATATAATTAAAACAACAAATGGTGGTTTAAACTGGACGAATTTTCATAATTTTTTCACTCGAAATAATGAGATATTGCTTGATTTAGAAATGACAAATAATTCCGGATTTATTGTAACTGAGTTGGGTAGAATTTTAAGAACCACAGATAGAGGATTGAATTGGCTAATGGATACTACATTTATGTATCCGATTTTAAGGGGATCATCCAGATGCGTTAATATGCTTGATGAAGGCATTATTTATCTTGCAGGTAGTGGCGGAGTTGTTTTAAAAAGCAATAATTCAGGGTTGAACTGGAATTTTTTAACGGGGTATCAAACAAATCTAAGAGGCATACAGTTTCTGAATTCTAATACAGGATATGTATCAGGTGACGGTGGCACTATTCTTAAAACGACAAATTCCGGCAATAACTGGCAGGAAATAAACTCAGGATATATTAGGAATCTGCATTCACTTTATTTTACAGATGTGAATACAGGTTATGCGGCAGGCGATAGTGGCATTGTTATTAAGACATCTAATGGCGGATTGAATTGGTTCACTCAGATTAGTGGAACTGACAAGAATCTGCTCTCTATTTGTTTTGCAAACCATAGTATCGGTTATGCCACAGGTGGTGAACAGAATAACGGGCAGGGGGTTATAATAAAAACCACAAATGCAGGAACTAATTGGTTTACGCAGCTAAGCGGTTCTTCAATGAACTTCACTTCACTCTTTATACATAATCCTGATTCGGCTTTTGCCCTTACAAATTCAAGTTTGTTTAAAACTTCCAATGGAGGCATGAATTGGGATTTTGTTAGTGGTGTTGAAGGTTACGATATTCAATTTACAAATGCAACAACAGGTTATGCAATGGGTTCTAATCCAAATGTTTACAAAACCACTAATGGTGGAGTTAACTGGTTTGTTATAAGCAGCGGTTATAATGTTGCATACCGTTCAATTCAGTTTTTTGGTGAGTTTGGAATTACAGCTGGAAGTGATGGCAACATTATGAAAACAACTAACGGTGGAGCAAACTGGATAGTATTACCATTTGTAACTGAAAATTATCTTCGTTCTTTGTATTTCACAGATCCTAATACAGGATATGTTGTAGGATATATGGGAGCAATTCTAAAAACCACTAATGGCGGGTTGTCTTTTCTGAATTCAATTAATGAGATAATCCCCAAAAGTTACACACTTCATCAAAATTATCCAAATCCGTTTAATCCTGCAACAAAAATAAAGTTTGAAGTACCCGTAAGTCATACAGGCAGAAATTCTAATACAAAATTAATTGTCTTTGACATACAGGGTAAGGAGCTAGCCCGTTTAGTTGATGACGTATTGAGTGCGGGAGTTTATGAAGTCACATTTGATGGTAGCTTGATTTCATCTGGTATATACTTCTACAGGTTTGAATCAGAGGATTTCTCTGAAACCAGAAAAATGATCCTGATGAAATAGAACATCATAAGTTCAATTTTTTCAATCTTTTCCGGAAGAGATATTTAATTAACAGGCACAAAATATTTGATAACCTTGATCAGTATGATTTTGCTGCAATTTACTAATGATCAATAAAACAAAAATGCGAAAAATCTCAATAATAGTATTTTTCTTATTAGTTTCAATAAATGTTTTTTCACAATTTCCTGAATCATATCCGTTTGAAACCTATTTAGACCAAAATGAAAATCTATATGTTACAGGTACATATGAAAATGATATTTTGATTATTAAATACAACTCAAATGGTGGACAGCTTTTGTGGGAGTATTATCCGAATACAGGACAGGATAAAGGAATGGATATCGTTTCTTCTGCGAATGGAGAGTTTATTTATGTTGCCGGTTACTCGTTCAACAGTGCGACAGGTGAATATAACATTCAAATACTAAAGTATCAGGATGATGGATTTAATGACGTTCTTATATGGCACCGCGAATATGGTACTGCATTAGGGAATGATAAGGCTTTCGGTATAACGATTGATGCCAACGAAAATATTTATGTTTGCGGGTACGTTACCAATTTTGATATGACTACGGATTATATTACACTGAAGTATGATTCATATGGACAGTTGATTTTTGAAAGAAAATATGAACTTCCCGGAAATGAAGTTGCGACTGATATTATTATGCATGGCAGTTACGTTTATGTGATGGGCTATAAAGACGAGGACCTTGTAAGTTTGGGTGCAAATGGACCTACAAAAGATCTAATGCTGCTTACTTATCTGATGGATGACCCCATTCCCACACCTACAATAGTTGATCTTCCCGGAAGTACAGAAATACCTACTTCGTTTATTATTACTGAGTATGCAGAAAGCAGTTACCCTCCAATAGTTTCCCAGATGGTTGTTGCGGGTATGCAGGATAAACTTATTAGCAGGGATTGGGATAGGAATTACTTCATTGCGTATTATGACAGGAATTTGGCCGGGGATGAAAATGTTGTTGGTTGGACCAGAAGCTGGGGCAGCTATCCTTATGAAGATATAGCAACTGGTGTTACCGCAGATGTTTCGGGCAATCCAGTAGTAACCGGCTATTTTGTTAATCAGGGGGATCATGATTTCGGAACCTTAAAATTTGACAAGACCGATAGTTCAATCATTTGGGGTCCGATTATCTATGATAATTTGGAGGGTGAAGACAAGGCCTCATCTATCAACAGGTTTGAAAACACATATGCAGTTTCCGGTTACAGCCAGTTCAGTTCAACAAACAGCTATGTAACAAAGAAGTTCACTGAATTAAACTCGCAATTCGTAGAATTATGGTCCAGTTCATTTGTACCTGTTTTTTCCGAAAATGAAAATTGGCAGGTATACACCGATTTTTCAACTGATACATATGTACTTTCTGATAAAAGTGTAATCACTGTCGCTTTTGCATGGAACGATGCTCTATCGGCATATTCAATTGTAAAATACGATACAATGGGGCAACAGGTTTATTCTGTTGAACCGGGAGCAAGCGGTCCGGGGGACCTTTCCCGCAAAAGCTCGGAAAATTCTGTTATAACTGCATTTGATTTGAAACAGAACTACCCGAACCCGTTTAATCCTGTAACAAAGATAAGCTACAGTATCCCAGAACAAAGTTTCGTGACTTTGAAAGTTTACGATTTGCTCGGAAGGGAAGTTGCCGGGTTAGTAAGTGGCACTCAAAATGCAGGAAGTTATGCAAAACAGTTTGATGGAAGTAAACTGGCAAGCGGTATATATATATATAAGCTTACTGCTGTAAGCAGAAGCCAAAAGTATGAAAAAACAAATAAAATGACATTGATAAAGTAACAGAGCCGATACAGCAGCTGTGCAGCTTACTTCACATAAAAACCCTGCATGCTGTTGTATGCTGAGCAAACTTAAAAACGATCAATTTCCTGTATCAGCAGTCATGCAGTTAACTGCATAAAAAACCTTAAAAGGCTGCTGTATCAGGATAAACAAAATGAGATCATAAACCTTGTAAAATTAAATAACCATGAGAAATAAATTCACAAAATTCATAGCAATAAGATGTACCGAGGATACAGAAGAGACCTTGGCATACAGTGAAATTTCAGGCAGATTATTTGTGCCGAACGGTCAACCGACCTTGTTCAGTGAACTTAGGGACGTGAAAGGAGCAATAAGGAGAACCAAAGGATACCAGAAGAAACAAAGCCCAGGTGCTGCCAGAAAGACCAGGTACATGGTTTACAAGCTGAATTTCAGTTTGCTTGATTGAGATCTGCATAATATCAATTATAATTCATGGTCAATCATTATGTATTTGTCCAAGTTCTTCAATTTTTTCATTGAGCCAGTTCCTTTCAGGGACAAATGTCTTTTCCCTTTCAAGCATTTCAAGGAATTTGTGACGTGCGAGTTTATCTTTGTTTCTGACCTTTAGAAGGTATTTAAAATACTTTATTGTCATTTTTATATTTTGTGCTTGCAGGCTTACCAGCGATTTATTCCTGTATGAGTAGTGCTTCAAGCTGTCTAATGTATATTTAATAGACTCGAAATCGCCCATCTGGTAAAGTGTTTTGAGCAGAATGGATTTGGCATTAATATAATAAGAAGGAGTCTTGTATTCTACATTACTGAGATGTTTGAGTGAAAGTTCATATTTCCCGGTATAGAAGTATAACTTTGCAAGACTCAAATTATACACATCATTATGATACGCTGGTTCAATATCATCCTTGTGATTATGTATGAATTTTTCCAGCCAGCGATAGTCATTTACCCATACTGCCGCAATTACAACACTATTGAAAACCGAATGTGTAATGTATCTTTCACTTTTTATTATTCCTTTACGTTCCATATTTCTGTAGATGTCCATCAACGCGGAACAATAACTCATATCACCTTTGTTGAGCTTCGTCCAGTAGTAAGAAGTTAAGTATGTGTAATAATAACTAAGCCTGCCCCTATCAAATTTCTTCTCATTGGTCCTAATATAAGAAGCGAGACTGCTAATATAATCAGAGTTAGATTCATCAGCAGTTGCCATCACAGTAAGGTAGATTATGTAGAGATTCGGATGCTCTTTAATAATAATATTCAGGTTTTCCTTTACAAACTTGATTATCTCATCATAAAATTCAATTTTCGCAGGGTATTTTTCTTCATTCAGAATATTATGAAGCATGATATCCCTTGTAAGGTGCAGTTTTGTATAAACAAACTGCATGTCCATATTGAATGAAGATTTTTCAAGTCCTTTAGGCGAAGGTTTTTTCAGTTTGTCATACCCCGCATAGTACTTTAATGATTCTAATCTGGATAAACTCCTGTAATAAGGATCTTCTTTGAAGAAATCTGAAGTGAGCCCCCGGGTTACCTGTCTGTATGCTGCAGAAAACTCATCAGCCATACCTTTTGCCAGCATCAGCTCCAGCATACTGGTATTAATTGAAAAAGGGTCAAGCTTTTCAATTCCGGTATAGCCAAGGAATTTATCATACAGTTTTTTTAGTTCAGATAAGAGTTTTCTCAGGCGAGCATCATTGTATTTTTCACCGGGATACAACAAAGAAAATATTTTTTGTTTATCTGGTGGTTGGTCTGCTGAAACTTTGATATGAGTATATAATTCACATATCTTAGCGCTTGTGTTAAAATAGGGTGAGTTAATGAACTTTTCGAACCTTGAAAGTTCTTCTTCAGTAAGATGCTTAAGTAAATTGTTCATGACGAGAAATAGTGCTCCGGAATTCTGCAGTTTGACTGCGGATTTAATGCTTGCATAAAACAATATTACAATAACTAAAACATAAAATCAATGGTTGACCCGGTGAGCTATGAAATATCCCGTTAAGATCGGGAATTTTTTTTGAATGATGTAAGTAATTACTCTGCAGCATTGTGAAACTGAGTGAAGTTCAAGATGAGTTTTTTTGAAAACGATCCTATTTAGCTGATATAAAATAAGGATCTGAATCTATATATCCTTTTTCACCTGCTATGAAGATTTCTACAACGTCGCTCTTATCAGCAAAAACCAAAATGTAACCATATTCTGAAGTAACCTGTTGTGTCAGCGGTTTGTTATCCTTTTTCAGCTTCGTGTTAAATTCGTATACTTCGCCTGAAGAAGTTATTAATGATGCGTTCTTTATCCAGTATTCGTTCCTGTTTAATGCAATGATCTGCTCGCCTGTAAGTATCTCATCAATTCCATCGGCATTCAGGTCTGAATTTATGAATGTAACATTTTTATGGGGAGTGATCGAATTTACAGCCATAATATTCAACCCGGGATCAGTATCTTTTGTGCTTTCATTATTTGAGGCAGTTCCGTTGGCTGATTGTGCAAAAAGTGAGGCAGTTAAACAGAGTATAAATATTAAGTTTTTCATTGAATTTCCTCCTAAAAAGTGTGTTACCCAAAATAATCTCAAATTATGTGCCATAATTTTTCTATGTTTTTATCACTTTTATGAGAAAAATCATTGATGTATATGACAATATTGACAATTTGCAATTCGCTCTGTCATTCATCCGGTTGTATTTGATGTAATTATCAATGTTTCCGTGCAATAACCCGCCGAAAAATTTTTGGCATAACAATTGATACTCTGTTCTTTACATGAAAGGAGAATTATTTGATGAAATCAACAATTAAAGAATCTGCAGCACTGCTTTTACTGTTTATAATTATAGGGTTTTCTCTGGGGAATGAGATAAAAGCACAGGCGTATGATTCAAAATACGTCAGCCAGTCAATTCCTGATAGGATGATACCCGGCAATAAATACAACATAATAATATCATTTCAAAACAGCGGCACCGATACCTGGGCGCCGGGAAATGTCAGATTGAAATTACTGCCTGATGAAGAAAATAAATCTATCTGGACTGTTTCAGAGCTTGAACTGACTAAAATGATCGAGCCCGGAAATACAGCTACTATTGAATTTACGGTGGCGGCACCAACTGCCGCCGGGGTATATAAGTTTGCCGGCCGCCTTACTTCCAATGGAAGCTATTTTGGCGAGCAAAGCAAAACACTTGAGATCACTGTTAATAGTGATGTATCACTGACAGAGGCTAAAAACAGCGCGGCATTTGTTGAACAGACAGTTCCCTCTATAATGGAAGCAGGGAAGAAATACAAAGTAATGATAAGCTATACCAATACTGGTAAAACCACATGGAATAAAAACAGCTACAGACTGATTATGCTTGATGCAGCAGGAAATCCGTTAACAGGAAATTTCTGGAACACATATTCAGTAAGTCTGGATGAAAACATAGACCCGGGAAGTTCTAAGGTATTCAATTTTGATGTAATTCCGTTTGCACCGGGCACTTATACTCTGCAATGGCGTATGGCATCCGGTGAAACAGGATTATTTGGCGATCTCAGCAATCCTGCTGTTGTAACTGTAACACCTGTGCCGGAGATCAAGAATGAAGGCAAAAGCGGAAAACAATAATTAATAAAAATTCAAAAAACATTTAAAGGAGAGAACATCATGCTTTGGACAATCGCAATAATATTACTGGTGCTTTGGCTTTTAGGTATGGTAAGCTCATACACGATGGGCGGATTTATTCATATACTGATAGTGCTTGCCGTAGTAGCAGTACTTATCAGGCTGATCCAGGGAAGAAATCCGGTAGCATAAGTCTCCCGGAAGGGAAAGAGCAATCTGACCATTTGGATCTCTTCAAACTGATTCAGGACCTGCTTTTTACATCAATTCAAAGAATCGGTACAATATAAGATTATTAATGATTAGGGCTGGTGTTTCCAGCCCTAAATTATATCCTAAAGTGCCTTTTTTTCAATATAATTCAGGACTCTGTTAACAGTGAGTACTTAACAGTAAGTTATATTGTTATATTATATAAACACATCAACTATATATGCTCCCTAAAGTACAAATTTTCAAAATTATACGATCAGTTTTACTAATTCTAATTTGTAACTACGGCAATAGTTTACTCTCCCAGGAAGTGCTTGAGATAGACGAAATTAAATTTACATTCACAGGTAAGAGTACTTTTGATGATGGACAGCTGAAAGATGTGATAGCATTATCCAAAAGCAGTGTTTACAATCATAAACTTGTTGAGGGTGATATAGAAAAGCTTAAAAAATTCTATTTTGATAATGGTTTTTTTGATGTTTCAGTTGATACTTCAATAAGCATAAACCGCGAAGATGAAGAAGCATCGGTTACATTTAAGATAACCGAAAATAAACGGTATAAAATTGATTCGGCAGTAATTAAAGGAATTGAAACAATTCCCCCGGAAACCCTAAATAAGCTCAGCAAAATAAACACCATAAAAAAAGGTGATAATTACAGCAAGGTATTTGTTATACAATACGGGAATGAAATTCTTGATACACTGCAGAATAATGGATTTATGAATGCCCGCTACAAAATTGATTCAGGTACTGTAATAAAACGATATAAAGAAAAAGGTATGGTTAATGTTGAACTGAACCTCGAAGGAACGGATACTATCTACTATTTTGGAAGCACGAAAATTGATATAAAGGATAATGCTTACGGGGTAAGAACAGAACTGCCGGCTGATGAAATAACCTATAAAGAAGGTGAAATATACAGCAAAGCTAAAAAACTGGATAGCGAAAGAAATATTGCAAAGATACCTATTATTTCAAGTGTGAAATTGAACCCGGACGAGTTTACAGGCAGCACAGTTAATTTTACGGCTGATATAACTCTGAATAAAAAAAATGAGTTAACACCATTTATAAAAGGTTCAAATTTTGAAAACAGGTTTTATCTGGGGGCCGGTATGAGATATCTGAACAGGTATTTCCTTTCGGGAAACCGTACCCTAATGCTTGAACTGGAGGGAGATTTTCATTCTACCGATATTAACCGCACTGAATTTTCGGCAACCGTTACTCAGCCCCATTTTTTAAGACGAAATATTACACTGACAGATAAGCTTTCAATTGGTTTCAACAATGTAGAAAACTACAAGAATTACTTTTTAGCCAGTTTAACTACACTGAATTACTTTATAGCTCCACATACGTTCTACAATAATGCATACCTGGATCTGAATGAAGAATTGATATGGATCAAATTTGATACAATTGCCACAGGAAGGCAGACACAATTCAACTCAATTCTAAGCGTTACATTTGAGCATGATAACACAAACAACCTGCTTGCCCCATCCAGAGGATTTTACCATTCAATTCTGGCAGGTAATGCGGGTCTGTTGCCGCGCCTGGTAACCGGAATATTCGGCAAGAGTGTTTTTTATTCCCAATTTTTTAAATTTTACACTTTAAATAAAGCTTATTTTTCGCTGGCAAAAAAGGATCATACTGTATTGGCAACCAATATCAAGATTGGCGATATAATTGAGTATGGCGCGGGAGAAAATATCATCCCTGTTCAGCCGCCATACAAATTTTTCAGCGGCGGCTCCAGTAGTCTGAGAGGCTGGAATGCAAAAGGAAATGGTATACTTGCAAACAAAATAAATGGCGGCACTTTCCTGCTTGAAGGAAGTATTGAGCTGCGCAGGAAGCTTTTCCCCGATGCAGAGGGATTCACAAGCGCGCTTGGCGCAGCGGTATTTCTGGATTACGGCAATGTATGGGAAACCCACAAAGATTTCAGGGCTTCGCAAATAGCTATGGCTGTTGGTTTTGGAGTAAGGTATGATCTGTTTATTGGTCCGATAAGGTTTGATTTTGGCTTTAAGCTGTATGATCCTTCAGCTCCTGAGGGTGAGCAATGGCTATTTGATAACCCGGGGAGAATATTCAAAGATAAATTCGCGATTCAGTTCGGTATAGGGCAGGCATTCTAAAGGTACTGTAACTTTTCTAGAATTTGATCTTGTAAAGAATTTTTATTTCTGTTGTCATGATATCATTCTGGTTTGAAGTTAAAGATTGTTTCTTCTCTTCCCTTGCAAATTCCAGCAGCAATGTTTCGGGCAGATTCAGGTTCAGTAATCTGTTTAACGGGTAATCAACTACTAATTCAAAGTTCTTAACATCCTTAAGCAGTTTGCCTCCGAATTTAACTCTCGCATCGCCCAGCTCGGTAATAAGCTCAACATCTGTATCCTGCACGTTACCTTCAGTGTAATTGAACTGTGCGTCAACAATGAACGGCAGGACTTCCCTGACGGTCTGTGAGAGATAAGATGAGGCATACAACGACCCTACAGAAGCACCAAGTGATGATGCAACGGCAGTTCGTTCAGAAGCTGAAAGCTCACTTTTGTACCTGCCAAAAAGCAGGTAAGTAATAGCATCTGATTGCGCATCACTGCCCGATACCTCACTGCCATCCTGGTAGAGGTTCAGGGTCAATTCGGGCTTCTTAGAGCTTCCTTTAACGGTTATGACTACTTCTACCTCACTGGTAGTAACAGAGCCGTATTGCTCGTTATTCTTTGTACTCGAGTAAACGCCTTTTATATCAAGAATCGGATTGGATATATCACCATCAAACTTGATGCTGCTTTCGTTCAGTTTAAAATCCCTGTAGAATCTGTAATATGAATCTCCCGCAACATCAACAGAGCCGAAGGCCTGCAGGTTGCCGTTTACCGTTTTAATGTCAAGATCCGCTTTGAGTTCACCAAATAACCTGTCACGGGTAAGATTGTTAAAATCAATTGAAGCATAAATGCTGCTTTCGGTTTTTACATTTAAATCCAGATTAACCAGGGTTTCTTTTGAACTATCTGCAGATAGTATATAAAGCCCTCTTTCAAACGGATTTAACTTCGCATATTCACCGGGCTCAAGTGTTACAAGTGAATCCATGTTAAACATCATGGAATCATTCCCTGCATCAATGTACACAAAATTATCGTCGCCGGTATTGTAACCGCTTCCTTCAAGCGGAACTGAAGATATTGTAGCATCTTTTATCAATAACTGACCGGTTACGAAAAGACTATCAAGGCTTCCGGTTACTTTTACCGGCGGATTACCGATACCTGCAAGAATATACCCGTAAACACCAAGGTCGTTTTGCTCAACATCTTTATCAAGCAGAACCATATCTCCCGTAGCCTCAAGGTTAATATCAGTTATTTTGAGATCTTTAAAATCAAGGTTACCATAAAGATCAATATGTCTTGAATCATCATCTTCATTATATAACTTAAGCCTGTTCAGCACAAGTTTGGAATTCCCGGTGCTCATATCGGCATCAAAACTGTAATCCATACCGGTAAGCGGAAACAGGTATCCGCCATTGGTAATTTTTAAATTACCTATCAGCGCGGGGTCAGATGCAGTTCCTTTGGCGGAAAGATCAGCGTTAAGAACTCCTCTTAAGCTCTCAATATCCTTCACCAACATACTAAAGTTATCCAGCATGAAATTTTCGGCTTTGAGGTTAATATCCACCGGAAGAGTTGAAATATTCAGAGCATTCATTGTATCCCCTGATAGCGGATTCTGAAAAGGAACAGTTCCTTTTATGGTTAGTGTTCCTTTATTATCTGAATTTTGCATTTTGACAATCGCATCTGCAGTATTATTTTCATAATTTGCAGTAACTGTAATAACACCAATATTACTTTCCTGATACTTTATTGTATTTGTTTTAATTTCAGTTTTCAGCTGCGGTTCGTTGAGTGTGCCTTTGTAAGTAATTAAAAAAACCGAAAGCTCACCTTCAATATCTTTATCTGCCGATAATATATAAGATGAATCTGCCATATTGACTATATCGGCGATATCGTTTAATTTCAGGTTATTGCCCTCCAGCTTAAGATCACTTTGATCGTTTAGCGATAGCTCACCGCTGATATTCAATACAGCACTGCGGCTTTTGATATTAAACTGCTCAAAAATAAATTTATCACCTTCATTAAAACTAAAGACCCAATTATCTTTGTTTTCAATATTGTAACCTCCGTATATTACTTTGACTGTATCAAGATCTGCAGAGATCTTTGAATTGCCTAAATTAAGCTTACCTGAAATTGCGCCGTAACCTGATGTATCTACCTTTGAGCGAAGCTTAACATCAGCTACAGAGCCCTGCATACTAATATTTGCCAATACGGAATCAAAACTATTGGTACCAAAAGTAAGCCTCTCACCTGTGGTTTTCATACCTATCTTTAATCCCTGCAGGGTGCCTGTATAATCATTGGAAATTACAGCGTTAGATCTCGCATTACTTATAACTATGGCTGTATCATTGTAAGAAAATGATCTGACATTGATATTATTCGCTGAGTTAAAGCCTTTGGCGGAATTATTTATATTCCCCGATATATCTCCGTTAAAATTAACCCCAAATGGTTTTAACACTTTTGCAAGCTTTATGCTGTCTTTTGTAATAATGGAATATGTTAGATCAATATTATCATTAATAAATGTTCTGTTAACATTCATACCTGATCCAATTTCCCGAGCTGAATCATTTAACAGATCCGCAGTACCCGTGCTGTTTATGATCATATCACTTGCAAGCGAAATGTTATACATTATTACATCAATAAGCCTATCCATTTTAAAAGAACCTTCAGCATTCAGGTCGGCTATATCAGTCTTGATGCTAATAGTTCCGTTTGAATTGCTGCTTTGAATCCGGGCATCAACAGGCGTGGATGGAATTTCATATTCACCATAGAATGATTCAGATATTCCCAGCTGATAGTTGCCGTTCATGTTTTCAGGGGAAATGCCTGAACCGTTAACATCAAAATTGAAATTCAAATTACTTTTATCACTCATGCTGCCTGTAATAGCAGCTATGTTAAGTCCGTTTATATTACCTTTCAGGTTGTAAGAAGGATTTTTGATATTACGGATATTTACCCTTCCTGCTGCAGAAACATTCCCCATTGAAGACGAATGTTTAATATTGAGTGTAACATTGCTGTTTGCAGTATGAATTGTGCCTGATGAAGTCCTTACATCATATTTTCCAAAACGTGAACCCTGCATTGAGTAAACAAGATTCGTATTCATAGTTTTCAGGTCAAATCCTTTTCCGTTAAATTTAGTATTAACGTTTAGACTGCTTGCCAGAGAATTATCCCGCAATATCCTGCCCAAATTAAGTGCACGGGTATTTATGTATCCAGAATAAACTTCGTTATCCAGATCAAGAAATACATTCCCATCAGTGTAACCTGCATCAGTATTAACATAAAACTCAGTGTTGAATTTTGTATAGGTACCCTTATATTTTAGATCTGCTTTTATGTTTCCAACATTACTGAAATCCGGAACATCGCCTTTATAAACGCGCTGCAGGTCCGCTGCATTGATGAGAATATTATTGCCGTATACATCCATGTAAAGACTATCCGGTCTTTGCAGATTTACGATCCTGCCTTTCAGGCTTATTCGGGAATTTGGAAGAATTGCTGTAATATTTTCGGCATTAAGGTCACCATATTTTCCTTCAGCATCAAGCTTTACTCCAACTATAGTATCAAGGAAACTGAGTTCAGGCAAAAAGAAACGCAGCTCTTTGAAATCAAACTTTTGTATATCAATACTTGCTTTAATGTACTTATTCCCAAGTTCTTCATAATCAAAATCATTAAACGGGTTGAAATTTTCAGCAAAAAGTCTGTATATTTTGATATCAGACTTATTTGTCGTAAGCCCGAAGTTCCAGAGATCGGTAGTTGTATCCTTTTCATTCACATTTGCATTAAAATGCATGTTGTGAATTTGCAAATCTGAATTAGTGTTAAATGAAAGATGGTTAATGTTTACTGATTTAAAATCTCTGTAATACTTTGCACTTAGTTCCAGATTAAATTCAGATATATCAGACCTGAACAGGTCAAAATTTTCCATCAATGAACGTTTTTCCTGCCAATTGGGCATTAGTCTGTTTGTATCACCTGAAAGCCGGAAGAAGCCATTATTAATTTTAAGATATTCGACTGATAGGTCCCAATCAAAGGGTGAACTTGTTGTATCAGGTTCAGAAGGTGCAAACAAATTCTCAAAATTCCATATCAAGCTATCGCCGGAGCTTATCTTTGTTAAATTAATTACAGGCTCATTCAGAATTACATGTGCAAGTGAAATTCTTTTATCAAGCAAACCCCAAAGATCGTATTTTACTTCCAGGTTACCAAAACTCAGCATTGTATCGCTGCGTACAATTACATTTCCGTTGTTCAGTTTTATTCCATAGAATATGTTTCCTTCTATTGATTCAGCGTTTATGTGATTATCACGGGGAGTTTGGGAGGTGTTCAGTTCATTCAAAGTATAATCAAGGGCAATTTTGTTGAATGTATCGGTTTGGATAAATATTAACAGGAATATTAAAAGTAAAATTATTCCTCCGCTGAGCCAAAGTAAAACTTTACCGCTTTTTTTTAATATTTTCGGTAATATTTTCATTCTTTGTTCATTTTTTTTCTGCCTGCTATTTTTCTCATAGCGTTATTAATGAGATCAGTCACTTTAGGCATGATCATGCTATCTTTATTTGGGAGCAATTTGTTAGAGCTATACCGCTTCCTGACAACCTGTGTGAGTTCTGCGCCAAAGTAAAGTATCAGTCCGGAGTAATATATCCAGACAAAAATTATTACAAGTGATGCTGCCGCACCATAAGTGGAGCTGAATGAAGAGCTTCCCAGATACAAACCAATCAGGTATTTACCTAAAGTAAAAAGTACTGAAGTGAGTATTGCACCAAACCAAACATATTTCCATGAAATGATTACATCCGGTAAGACTTTGTATACCATAGCGAACATAACTGTAAGTACTATCAGAGATGAGAGGTTGTTAAAGATGAATGCCATAGGGATAAGTGATGGAAACTGCTCGCCCATATAAGTATTTACCAGCGATATGAAAGATGAAATGATGAGTGATACCATCAGTAAAAAGCCGGTTGCAACTACCATTGAAAATGAGATAAGCCTGTTCCTGATAAAGAGCCATAATCCTCTGCCGGGTCTAAGCTCAACGCCCCAAATGATATTTAACGATTCCTGAAGTTCCAGGAACACACCAATTGAACCCAGTACCAGGAGAATTATGCTTACAAAAGCGGCGAATATGCCGGCTGATTTGCTGGCTGCGCCCTTGAGTATAGTTTCAATCATAATTGCGCCGTCCGGACCGACAAGATTTTTCAGTTCAGAAAATATCTGCCCCTTTGCGGCATCTTCGCCAAAGAAAAAGCCCGCTATTGCAATAACAATTATCAATAACGGACCGAGCGAAAAAGCTGAATAATATGAAAGTGCGGCGGCCATTTTGAATCCTTTGTCATCGAGCAATTCATAATAGGCCTGAACTATAAGTGATGGGATTTCCTTTATTCTAAACTTGTTACTCAACCTGCAGTTCCTGTCTAATACGGTACATCCTGTGAAGTGCGGTAAGCCAGCTTATTGTTGATTCAGCCCCCTGGTTCTGGTTTGTAATAGCAGAAGTAAGCCCGTCAAAACATCCGCCAGTCGTAAAGTCATATAGCGGCTCCTGCCTGTCATTATTACCAAGGAACCAGCTGAACGCGACACCAATCCTGTTTATCCATTCCATATCCTCTGAAATCAAATAAGCCTGGTAGCATGCATCAATTATAGAGGCAATTTCCACCGGCTGCTGATCGAATTTGGCTTTTTCTTTATCCTTAAAATACCAGCCATCGTTGCCTATCAAGGTAATGTAATTCTTTTCCTTATCGTTAATGATATCATACATCCAGTTGAGCGATTCAAGACCGTTATAAAGATAATTACTGTTCTTAAAATATATACCGCCCATAAGCAAAGCCTGTGAAAGGCGCGCATTATCGTACGTTAAATATTCTTCAAACCATTTCCATTCACCTTTTGAATTATACAGATAGGCTTCATTCAGTTTTTCAAGCAGCTTTTTACATATCCTTTTTACATCTCGCGCACCCGAGAATCTCTGCAGGTAAAAGATACATCCCATTATTATGTGCGCAATTGCTCTAAGAGAGCCGAATTTCTCCATGTTCTTAAGTGTGGAATCAAAAAGCATCTTGCATAATGCAAGATGTGAATGATTTTCAGCATTCTTGATAAAATATCCAAGCACAAACATTGTCCTGCCGTTTGAGTCTTCAGAGCCGGATTCTTCGATCCATTTTCTGTCATAACTCATAAAATTCCTGAAGAGACCTGTATCTTTATTATACGCATAATGAATGAATGAAAGATATGTGTACAATAACTGGTCTGCAATAGGGTCATGAAAAAGGTATTTATTCATTATTATTACCAGCAATGCACGGCAATTGTCATCAATGCAGTATCCTTCATTCCTGTTTGGAATGGAAAAAACAGAGTGCTGCAATATGCCCGTTGTATCGGTAATATTGCGCAAATGGGTTAGGTTAACTTCGGGCAGTGAAGGTATCATCTTGTACTTTGATGAAGGAACAAGACTGGTAGTATTGATAGTATATTCAGCCGCAGCCTGCTGGAAAATTTCATAATATCTTTTAGCCACTTCGCCCCATATCATCTTTCTGCCGGCCTCATATGCATTCCTGCGCAGCCTGTTGCGCTTGTTTTCATCATCAAGCAGGTCTTTTATTGCTGCAGAAAGTGATTCAACATTATGCGGTTCATACAATATTCCTTTTTCATCTTTCAGTAATTCTTCAGCGTACCAATACGGAGTTGAGATTATTGCCTTACCGGAAGCGAGTGCATATGTCAATGTACCCGAAACGATCTGTTCAAGATTGTGATAGGGAGAGATATAAATATCGCTCATCAAAAGAAATTCAAGAAGTTCTTCTGTATCGACAAACCGGTTTATGAATATTACATTGTTTTCCAGTCCGTGTTTTTTAACCAGGTTTTCAAGACTGTTGCGGTAAGATTCGCCGTATTGTTTTTTAACATGCGGGTGCGTTGCGCCAAGTATTATGTATGCAACATCCGGATTTGTTTTAACCACTTCTGCCAAAGCGTTAATTACATCTTCAACGCCTTTACCGGGGCTAAGCAGCCCGAAAGTTAAGAGCACTTTCTTTTCGGTGAGCTGAAATTTATCTTTATAATAGGTCGTATCAAGGAACTGCACATCATGAGCCCCGTGAGGAATATACCGAATCTTTTCGGCAGGGATGCTGTACACTTCGGAAAGCATAGAGAACGCCTTTTCAGACTGCACTACCATATAAGATGAATACCTGTTGATCTCCTGAAGTACTTTCAGCTGGTCTTCATTGGGATGTTCAAGAACAGTGTGCAGTGTAGTAACAACAGGCTTTTTAAGATTTTCAAGCAGGTATAATATATGCGAACCAGCCTCGCCGCCGTACAGACCGAATTCATGCTGCAGGTTTATAATATCTTTATCCGATAAGTTCAGATAATATGCCGCTTCCTTGAAATCGTTTATGCTTTTATCTTTGATCTCAAACTTAACTTCCTGTGAATATTTGTATCCTTCCGGGTTATCATTCAGGGCAGTAATGTTTGATCTGATTACAGAGCCATTTTCGATCCTGTTGAATGAAACTGCCAGATCATTTGTAAAAGTAGCTATACCGCACTGCCTTGGAATAAAGGAAGAAATGAAAGTGACTCCGAATATCTTACTCATTTTATTTGTTATGTTTCTTAATAAATTCCAGAATTTCATTTAAAGAAGCTGTGGCAATTGCCATAGACGTATCGGCGGCTCCGTAATACATTATCAGCTCATCACCTTTTAAAACTACACCACACGGGAACGTTACATCAGGTACATCACCTATTCTTTCGTAGTGTTCATTTGGACCAAAGACCCATTCATCACTTCGGGCAATTAATTTACTAGGGTCATCAAGATCAAGTAATGCCAGGCCAAGCCTGTAAATTGATCCGGCCGCAGTTGTTTTTACACCATGGTAAATTATGAGCCAACCATCTTTGGTCTCTACGGGCTGAGGACCCAGTCCGACCTTATATGCATCCCACCAGCTGCCTTTTCTTGCCGGAAGCAAAATTGCGCTATCACCCCAATGTTTCAGATCAGGCGAATATGACATCCAGATATGTGCACCCAGCAAGTGGCTCCTTGGTGAAGGTCTGTGCAGTAAAATGTACCTGCCGTTAAATTTTCTCGGAAATAGCGAAGCATCTTTGTCGTCCGGTGTCATAACTACCCCGAACCTTCTGAAACTCCTGAAATCTTCCGTAGTCGCCAAAGAAACAAGAGGTCCGCTTTCTGAAAAGGAAGTATAAACAACAGCATACTTACCTTCATCTTCAAGCTTCACTATCCTGGGATCTTCTATTCCGTAAATTTCCTCAGGAAAATCATCAGGTTTGGGCTGAAGTGTCGGGACTTCGTCAATTTTCCAGTTTGAATAGCCATCACTGCTTTCTGCCCTGCACAGATGAGAAAATCCCCTCATGTCTTCTATTCTAACAAGCAATAGTACTTTCTCTTCAAAGATAGTTGCACCTGCATTAAAAACTGAATTTACTTTATAAGGCCACATTGATGGCGTTAAGACAGGATTATTTTTATATCGTTTGAATAATTCGCTTTCCTGCTGAATTGGTTTTGAACCCATAATAAATCTCCTTAGATACCGTTATCGAAATAAAGCTATTGTAATATTAATGTCTGCCGTTTCCTTTTTTGCCATACCTTCTGGAAGTAATATAGATCCAATATGCATAACCGCCCCATACTGCCAAAGCAATCAATACTGCTAATATTATAAATTCCATTTTACCCTCGATTCCGTTTATATTTTGAACTCTGAAAATAGACCAAATCTTAAACTTCTATGCTATAATTGCCCAAGTCAATTTGCTTTTCCGATCTCTGGGCTGTCATCCTGAAAATATTTATCAAACCTTCTTTATCCTGTGCCAGAGCATCAGCTATGTCATCCGGTTTTTTAGAATGCCTGAAATCTTCGACATACTCATTTTTAATGAACTCATTTTGCGGAACAATTTCAGAGTTCAGGATCTTCAGATGGCCGGTTTTGTTCCACATTTTTTCCCACCATTCAAGTGAATGAACAAAGTACCATTTATCCTGGAAATGTTCACGCATGAATTCCGGTACTTCAGCCAGGAAATTGATCTCCTTGCTGAAACAGATATCAACAATACCTATGGTACCGCCGGGTTTTAAAAATTGAGAGATATACGGAGTAAACTTTTCGTCTGTTCCAAAGTACATATAAGAATCAACCGATACGATGGCATCGAAAAAGTGGGCTGGAAATGGTAGCTCTTTTGCATTAAGTTTCAAAGGATAGACACTGTGTTCACAGTTCATTTCCTTAATGCGCTGGTAGTTCTCTGAAGGTGTAATATACTGATCTATTGCCCACACTTCCACTCCAAATTCCTTTGCCAGAAATATAGCCGTTGCGCCCTTTCCGCAGCCTAGATCCAAAACCCTCATACCTTCTTTGAATTCCATTACTTCACATAAACTCTCAAGGTTGTACAATACATTTTCTCCAAGAGAATTTCTCTTTATCCAGGTTTTATCGTACGCTGCGCTAAGCGGGAACAAGGTACTTCTGAAAGATGACGATTCAATATTCATATGTCCACCCTTTGACTGATTATTTATTTATCCTGTAAATCATGCTCTTCTCTTACGGGAATATCTCCAATGATCTTGGCAAGTTTCGGGTCTGCGTAAGCACCGTAAGAATCAATCAAAACTCCCTTATGGCCGTTCTTTGCTGTTATTGCGTATATAATCGCACTATCCGAAGGATTTGAATCTCCTTCATATCTTTCAGTTTTTTCTATCATGAGGTCACCCGGTTCATATATAGAACCATCAGAATTGCAGCAAAGTTCATCGTTTTTAATGCTAAAATCATGAATGTAGCCTTCTTCCCGAAGACTCTCAATAATTTCAATAACTGATTTCATCAATTTATACATACATCTTCTCCTATAGGTTTTATTTAATCACCAACTAATACAATTATAGCCGCAAATAGATAGATAACCGTCAGAAAATAAAATACCAGATTTTTCATTACTTGTGCCTCCTTGCAAGTTAATAATTCTTGTTTTCACAAATTATTTTTCAACAATACTGATTCCGCCATCGGTTTCCAGCACTGCAGTCTCAACATTTTTAATACTCTTTATGCCCTTTTCCCTAACAGCTTCTTCAATATCCTCAATAGTCAGTTTTTCTTCTTTCATTTTTTGCTGTCTTATTTTGCCATTCTTTACAATTATCACGGGGCTTCCTTCAAGAAATTTCTTCAAGAATTTAGACTTATAGGCTACGTTCAATATCAGATAATTCATTAATGCCAAAGTGATAATACATGTTACAGCCGATAAAAAAGCATTTTCCTGCGGGATCAAAGAACCGATTGCTTCACCAATTAGAATTATCAGAACCAGATCACCCAGCGATAATTCAGCCAGACCCTTTTTGCCAAGCAGCCTTAAACATATTATTATGAGTAAATAAAGAGCAGCGCTGCCTCCTGCAACTTCAAGTAACCCCATCATTTCCGTTTGGATTTAACTTCGCCTTTTTTACGCCTGGTTTTGTTTACAGTAGCCATAGCAATTCTTTTAGCGGTTTTTTCAGAGCGGCCTTCTTTTTTTTCGGATTCAAGTACGTGCTTATACTGTCTTTTTCTCTTTGCAGGAAGTTCTGCTTTTCTTTTTTCTGCGCCTTCATGCCTGCTCCGGGAAATGCTTTTCTTTTTTGAAGTTGTACCGGAAACCTTTTTTGATCCAGATGCTGAAGTATTTTCTTTCTTGGCCGGCATTTTTCATCTTTAGTTTTAAAATTTTTGGTCTGCCGTCATAATGCGGCAGACCAATGGGGTAAATCAGGATTTGGAAATTGAGTTCATTTTAAATTATTCTTCAGTTTCCGCCGGTTCAAGTGCTTCGGCATTCAGTTCTTCTGATAGTGCAGTGAGTTTTTCATCAGCTGCGCTTTCTTCCTGCTGAGTTTCTTCAAGCAGTTCTTCAACTTCGCTGTATCCAAGCAGTCTTGCATACGTTTTGGCACAGCCATATGAAGCTATTTCATAATGCTCAACCTTCTGCGCGGCCGCTATTAAAGCAACATCACGTACTTCAGGTGTGCAGTCTTCTTCCATTATTTCTTTGCCTTCTTCAATCAATCCTTCCATTGCTTTACATTTCTTCCCGGCCAGTGACCTGCCTCCGGCAAGTTTGGATATCTTATCAAGTCTTGCAACCTGTCCTTCGGTTTCTTTTAGGTGATCTTCAAATGCCTGTCTTAATTCATCTGAATTTGCGGCTTTTGCCATTTTTGGAAGCGCTTTAGTAAGCTGTTTTTCTGCGCTATAGAGATCTTTTAATTCTTCCATTAAAAAATCTTCCAGGGATTTCATCTTAGCCATTTTATTTTTCCTTTGTTATTTATTTGTTTTTTTAAATTAATTGCTGTCAAACTAACTACTGCTTATCTGTCTTAGTGTTATTTTTTCTGTTGTTATCATCCCGCTTTTTTTCATCCGTTGTATGCGAATAGTTATCTTTTTTTATTTTTCCGCCTACATTATCTCCTTCAGTCTTTTCGTATGTTTCAGTTTTAGGACGGTCCAGTATTGAATCATCCCGGGTATCATTTAATCTGTTGGCTCTGTCTACATTCTGCTTGGTGCCCTGCTGGTCGTTTCCCTGCTGGTTATTAGCTTCATTCATTTTATCCTGCTGCCAATTTGCGTCTTTGGTCTTTGGATCTGTTGTATCATCTCTTTCCAGTCTTTCATTTTCATCACCGCGTTTATCTTTTCTTTCCGGTTCAGTAGTTTTATTCACATCAAATCCGGTTTGTCTTTTTTCATTCTTTTCCTGAGTCTTATTTGTTTCATCCAGTTCAGGTTTCAAGCCGGTTTGACCTGTATTCTTTTCCGGTTTTTCACCTGAGATTCCTGTAGTGATCTCATCATTCTTTTTTTCCGGAGTTGGCAGATCTACTTCCTGGCTTCTGTCCTTTTCATTGCTGTTATCATGTTCATTCTTTTGTTTAGTACCCTGATCATTATTGTTTTGATCATTGTTGTAACTTTTTTGATTTGGATCTTTTACTAGTGTCATTTTGATATCTCCCTGATTGGTAAGTTTATTGATTACTATAGTTATATCAATTCCTGTGCCAAAGTTTTTTAAGCATATTATGCATTTTTTAAGGTTTTGGTTATACTATCAGGAATATTGTGACATAAATGGCATAAAAAAGGCAGGTCCAAGGACCTGCTTTATATTAATGCAATCAATTTTAATTTATTCGAATTTCCAGGATGATATTACCTGAACACACTTTTCATCTTTACCATTGGTTTTATCATTCCCGGTATATGGATTATCAAGTTCCTTTGAATCAGTAAGCCAGAAGGTTCTATCAGCTAATGCGGTACACTTAAGTTTGTATATTGTTCTTTTATCAAGCCCGAATTTTTTGACAAGAACTTCCATTGAATTTGAAAGTTCACCAAATGATTTTCTCTGTACGCTCAGCTGAGCAGAGCCTGATAAGTCCGCAGCAATTTTTTCTGCAGTAGAAAGCCATAACTTCCAATCCTTATCCATTTCCGCAGCAGGTGCATATGTCACTGTATTCTTTAAAACCTGCCCGAACTCCTGTGCTTTCTTGCGTGCCCCGGAAGTATCATCGTCAGCAAGGTCATCTCTAATATCATCATATTTGTCAAAAATGTCATTAAGTGCTGACCTGAATTCTTTGCTTTTCAGGGTTGAGCCTCCGGTTGATTCAACAGGTGCGTTGTTGAATAATGAGTCGTTGGTGAGCTTTGTATTGATAATAGTATCAAGCTCATGACCCAGCTTTTGTGAAGCAGAATCAATGGTTTGCTTAACTTCTTTCCTGTCTTCTTTTGTACAGGATGTAAAAATAAGAAGTGAAAACAAACTGAAATAGATCAACGAAAATCTAAACATAGTAATTTACCTCCGTTCTTTTTAAGAAAAGAAGAGTACAAAATCCATGCCAAACCGGAAGCTCAAACTTGATTCATATTTCAGTTGATTCCCAGGCTTTTTAATTTCCTGTAGAACGTGCGTTCGTTCATGTTGAGAAGTTTAGCTGCCTTTGATTTGTTCCCGCCTGATTCATCCAATGCACTTAGAATGGCATCTTTTTCGGCTTTCTTTGTAAGAGTTTCAAAAGTAGTATTGTCGCTTTCATCATTGTTGTTATCATTAAATGTCTTGGGAGCAACGTCATCAGTTATGCTGATCTTTTCCATTATGTTCCCCGGTGTAAGCAGAACAGCTCTTCTTATTGTATTTCTCAACTCCCTTACATTTCCGGGCCAATGGTGTGCTTTGATCTTTTTCATAACTTCATCAGATACGGTTAGTACGGATTTATTGAGCTCTTCATTGGCATCGCTGATAAAATGTTTTACAAGTTGGTCAAGGTCTCCGGTTCTGGACCTTAGCGGCGGAAGATCCATATGGAATTCATTCAGCCTGTAATAAAGGTCAGCCCTGAACTTATTATTATTGACAGCATCTGCAAGCCTGACATTTGTAGCCGTTAGAATCCTTACATCAAGCGTTAAAGCTCTTTTGCCTCCAATCCTGGTCACTTTTCGCTCCTGTATGGCACGCAGCAATTTGATCTGGTTTGAATCAGATAAATTGGTTATCTCATCCAGAAAAATTGTCCCGCCGTTTGCCTGTTCAAATTTGCCTTCCCTCTGTGATTTAGCGTCGGTAAAGGCACCTTTTTCGTGACCAAACAATTCACTTTCTATCAATGATTCCGGTATGGCACCGCAATCAACAGCAATAAATGGTTTTTCGGCTCTTGAACTTGCACGGTGTATCATATTTGCTATAACTTCTTTTCCTGTGCCGCTTTCTCCCTGGATAAGTACTGTGAGATTTGTTGGTGCTACAATATTAACCTGGTCAAATACTTCCTTCATTTCTTTGCTTGCGCCAATTATACCTCCGCCTTTGTATGTATCATCTGTCCTCTTCCTGAGTATAGCCAGTTCTTTGTTAAGGTATTTAATTTCAAGTGCTTTCCTGAGTGTCAATATCATACCGTCATTATCAAAAGGCTTAGTCAGATAATCGCTGGCACCCTGCTTCATAGCTTCAACAGCATTCTTTATGTCACCAAATGCAGTTAAAATAATGAATGGAATTTCAGGGTCAATCTTCTTTACTTCAGCAAGTATCTGCATTCCATCCATCTTAGGCATTTTCATATCACAAATCACAAGATCATATTGTTTTGATCTTACTTCTTCAATAGCTTTCAAACCATCTTCAACCGATTTCGACGCGAATCCATTCTCTTCCAGTACACTTTCAAGAGTATATCTTAATGATTCATTGTCATCAATTATTAATATTTTTTCCATAAATAAATTGAATCAGTTTAATTTATTTTATATTACTCAACGGCAGTTTAATTTCTACATGTGTGCCTTGACCCGGCTCGCTGGAAATATTAAGAACGCCATTATGTGATTTAATATATTGGTATGCAAGTCCAAGTCCAAGACCTGTTCCGGTTTCTTTGGTTGTAAAGAAAGGCTCAAATATCTTATCAAGATTTTCAGGTGGTATGCCTTTACCCGTATCAATAATATCAATTATCACCTGGTTATTAATTTTATCCTCTCTGGCTTTTACAGATATGTTTCCCCCGGATTCAATGGCATCAATAGCGTTTGAAACGAAATTCAGCAATGCATTTTCAAGCTTTACTTTGTCGGCATGCAGCACAGGCAGGTCTGCGGGGATCAGCTTGTTAAGCGCGATCTGCTTTTCTGTGCACCTTGCTTCAATACTGTTAAGTATATTTTCCAGCAGCTCACCCGCTGAAAAATCATCATATACAAGATCTTCCGGGGATGCAAAATTCAACAGGTCCTTAATAATTTTATTCGCTATATCAGAATTCACCAGGATATACTTAAGATGTTTTTTCATCTTTTCATCTTCAATCTTTGATTTAGCAAGTAACTGCGCAAGCGCGCTAATATTTGCCAGCGGATTGCGGATCTCATGAGCTATACCGGATGAGAACCTTCCTAATGCTGCCAGTTTTTCATTATGTATTAGTTCCTTCTGTGCTTCTATCAGTTTGGCATTTGTTTTTCTTAGTTCTTCTTCGACCAGTTTAATATCTGTTATATCCTGTACACTGCCGTACATTCTGATCGGTTTTTTCCTTTTATCTGTTTCGATTCTCAGGTCCAGACTCAGGTATTTCAGTCTGCCTGATGGTGTTACAATGCGGTAGTCTATTTCGGCATCAGATGGATTGCTCTCGATCCTGTTAACAAGCTCATCCACAGCATGAAGATCTTTGTGATATATGTACCTTCGAAGATTTTTATAATCAAGGTCAGCAGAACACGGTTCAATCTCATATATCCTGTACAATTCATCTGACCATTGAACTGTTCCGGTTTTAAGATCACTCTGCCAGCTTCCCAATTTAGCAATACTCTGGGCTTCTTTGAGCTGCTTTTCACTCTGCTTTACTTTTTCTTCAGCCTCTTTCATTTCCGTAACATCCATAAAAGTGCCTACCATGCGAATGATTCCGCCGTTTTCATCTTTTTCAATTTCTCCCTGGGAATGAATGATCTTTGCTATGCCTGATCTGCTGCTGATGTTAAGGTAATAATCAAATGGTGAATCACTTTCTATTGCTTTTCTGATGGCTTCTTCGCGTATTTTTCTATTCTCTTCATCCAGCATATCAAGATATATTTGCTGTGTAATTTCGGTGCCGGGTTCTATTTCAAATATGTTGTACATTTCAGCTGACCATTTCACCTCATCCTGAACGGCATCCCACTCCCAGCTGCCTAGTTTGGCAATTTCCTGTGCTTCTTTCAAACGCTTTTCGCTTTCGATAAGGTCCTGTTCTGCCTTTTTTCTTTCAGTGATATCACGGGTAACTTTGACAAAGCCTTTTAATTTTTCCCCGTCATATAATGGAGAGAATATTATATCTGCCCAGAACTTTGAACCATTTTTGCGTTTTCTCCAGCCCTGGTTTTCATATCTGCCAAGTTTAGCAGCCATAGCAAGGTTATACTCGGGCATCTTACTTTCCAGATCTTCATCTGTATAGAATACAGAAATATGCTTTCCTAAAATTTCTTCCCTGCTGTATCCTTTTATGTATTCGGCAGCCCTGTTCCAGCTTTTTATATTGCCTGATTCATCCAGTAATATTACGGCATAGTCCTTGATGTTTTCCATAATCAGGCTTAATCGTTCTTCATTTTCCCTGATCTTTTGTTCGGCCTCATATATATCAGTAATATCAAGGCAAGTCCCTACAAGCCTTTCAACATTGCCATTATCATCAAGCCTTACTCCTCCGGATGATCGAAGGACCTTAACTTTGCCCTTAGGGGTTATTATCCTTTCATTGAATTCAAATATATCTTTGTTTGTAAAGGCTTCAGAAATTTTGAACTGTATTAACTCTTTATCTTCAGGGTGCAATCTTGAAAGAAAACCTTCGTATGTATTATCAAATTCAGATGCAGATATTTCATAAATGTTATACATCTCTTCAGACCACTTAACGGTATTTGACCGCACATCCCATTGCCAGTTTCCAAGTTTGGCAATTGATTGAGCTTCGATCAATGAATTCCGGTTTTCAATCAGTTCATTTTCAATTGATTTTCTTGATGATATATCACGGATCATTCCTGTAAAGTAAATACTCTCATTAAGTTCCCATTTTGCAAGTGAGAGCTCCAAAGGAAATTCCGTTCCGTCTTTTCTTCTTCCTGATAATTCAATTGTTTTCCCAAGTAACCTGGAATCACCTGTTTCGACAACATTTTTGAATGCCTTATCATGTCTATTTATGTACTTTTCCGGCATTATTACAGCAAGAGGACTTCCGAGAAGCTCATCCTGTTCATATCCAAACATTCCGGAAGTGCTTGAGTTGACATAAATAATATTTCCGTTACTATCTGCCGTAATTATTGAGTCATTTGCTGTATCAGCAATTGCGCTGAAATGTTTTTCACGTTCTTTAATTTCCTTAACAAACTCGTTCTTCTTTATTACCGTACTTATTTCCGTGGAAATGTTAACAATACTATCAAGAACCTCTTTATCCTGTTTCTTATCTTTGGAATTGAAGAATTCAAGTACACCTATAACTTCATTTCTTCCAACAATCGGGACCCAAATACAAGACAAAAGACCAATTTTTTTGCAGAGATCAGCCCTTTTATAAATTTTACTGTCCTCCAGGGTTGAAATATCCGTCCAGACCGGTTTTCTCTCAATTGTCACCTGTCTTATTAATTCATGACCGGTCCCGAGGGTAACTTCTTCTGTCAAAGCTCTGAATACTTCATATTCAGGGCGCAGGTCTTTGTTCCATATTTCTGAGCTCTTCAGATTGCTGCCATCAAAAGAGAAATAATGTCCTACATCCCAGCCGGTGTATAAGCAGACCTTATCAATGGCATACTGGATGCTGGATTCATTATCTGTGAACCTGTTGGATTCCATCGCAACTTCATTTACCATGTTTAATAATCTGTATCTTTTTTCCAGAAGGTCGAGATTATTCTTTTCAAATGTAATATCCTGTACAATTCCTACAATTGCATCAACTTTCCCTTCTTCATCACGGATAACAGATGCAGAAAGGTAGGCATAAAATTCAGAACCATCAGCTCTTTTATTAACCAGTTCACCTTTCCAGCCGTTTTTCAATGCCTCCGATAGTATTTCTCTGCGTTTCTCCTCAGAAATACTTTCAGTATAAAGAACCGGAATATTCTTCTCAAGGAGTTCGCTTTCAAGGTATCCGTAAACTGATTCAAATGCAGGATTAACAAAAATAGTCCTGTTCTGCAGATTAGTAATAAATACGCATTCTTTAATTCCTCTTATGGCATGTCCAAAAAGTTTTAATCTGTTCTGAACTTTTTCTTTGATCGCCATTTCATCCAGAAGTCTGTTAAGGGTATTTGCCAGCTCAATTGTTCTTTCATTTACTTTATGTTCCAGTTCATCGTAGGCTAATTTCAGGTTCTCTTCAGCTCTTTTTCTTTCAAGGAAATTACCAACCTGGCTTCCAACTGATTCAAGAACCTCAAGCAGGTCATATTTTGCTGTATACTTGATCTTGTTAAGACATTCAATAACAGCAATAACTCTTTCTCCATCTTTAATAGGAACAGCAAATCCCGTTTGCCAGCCGAGTTTTTTAAATCCCTCGTTCCTTGGAAGAGTAATATCTTGGTGAAGGTCTTCGATCCATAATGATTTTGACTTTTTCCAAACACGACCGGGCAGCCCTTCGCCTTTGTTTAAAGTAAATGAATTGTTATATATTGCCGAATAATTCTTAGCATCAACCGGGTTTTCATTCCAAAGAGCTTTCTGAATGAGTTTTTCGTCTTCAATTACCCAGGCAATGCCGAATTTCCAGTTAACCCCATTGCATATATTTTCAAGTACACCTTGAAGCGCTTCTTCTGTTGTTATTGCCTCAGCAAGTGTTCGTGATACGGAATACTGTATCTTCAGATATCTTTCTGTCCTCTTTTTCTCCTGAATATCAATTGCAATGCCTATATACCCGGCAAATTCTTCTCCGGTATATCTTGGAATCCCTCTGCTGAGTATCCATTTATAGTCACCATCAGCTGACTGAAGCCTGTATTCAATTTCAAATGGTTCCCTGCTTTCAAAAGATGCTGCATAGGTACTAAGACACCTTTCCAGATCATCAGGGTAGATCCCGTCAACCCAGCCGTTGCCAATTTCCTGCGACAGTGTCCTTCCCCTGAAATCAAGCCATCCTTTGTTAAAATATTCGCACTTCTTATCAATTCCTGAAATCCAAATCAGAGCAGGGGCTGAGTCAGCCATTTCGCGGAACCTGCTTTCACTTTCACGAAGTGAATGTTCAATTTTTATCCTGTTATTTATTTCATTTACAAGGTTCTCGTTGGAATTCTTCAGTTCTGCGGTTCTTACTTCAACTTTGTCTTCCAGTTCTTCATACGACTGTTTCAGCAATTCATCAGTTTCATTTTTATTCTT